>NZ_JBWKAW010000037.1:0-75684 GCF_056437345.1 Kitasatospora sp. NPDC042419 | reverse complement strand
CGCTGTTGAGTTCTCAAGGAACGGACACTTCCTTCAGGCGGCTTTCACACCGGCCCTCCGGGCGCTTCGTTCTTTCGTGTTTCCAGCTTACCAGACGTTTTCCGCTCCGTTTTCCGGAGTTTCATTCATCCGATTTGCTTTGGCCTTTCGGCGCTCCCGAACTCTACCAGAGTTTCTCGGGCCGTTTTCCGCGCTCCGTTCTCGAATTTCGTTCGAGAACTTCTGCCGGGGCCGTCCCGTGGGGCAACCCGGAGAACATTACGCACCGGGCTGCCCCACGTCAAACCGAGGTCAGGAGGTCACGAGCCGCAGGCTCAGACCTCGACGACGACCGGAAGGATCATCGGACGGCGGCGGTAGTTGTCCGCCACCCACTTGCCGAGGGTCCGGCGGACGAGCTGCTGGACCTGGCGGATCTCCAGGACGCCGTCGCCGGCCGAACGGTCGAGCGCCTCCTGCAGCTTCGCCGCCACGGGGACGAACGCCGCGTCGTCGATACCGGAGCCGCGGGCCTGGATGCTCGGGCCGCCGACGATCTTGCCGTTGGTGGAGTCGACCACCACGAAGCAGGAGATGAAGCCCTCCTCGCCGAGGATCCGACGGTCCTTGAGCGAGGCCTCGGTGATGTCACCGACCGAGGAGCCGTCCACGTACACATAGCCGGCCTGGACCTTGCCGACGATCCGGGCGACGCCGTTCTCCAGGTCGACGCAGACGCCGTCCTCGGCGATGACCGTCCGGTTGCGCGGCACGCCCGTGGCGATGCCGAGGTCGGCGGCGGCCCTCAGGTGGCGCCATTCACCGTGGACCGGCATCAGGTTGCGCGGCTTGCAGATGTTGAAGAAGTACAGCAGCTCGCCGGCCGAGGCGTGGCCGGAGACGTGCACCTTGGCGTTGCCCTTGTGCACGACCTTGGCGCCCCAGCGGGTCAGGCCGTTGATGACCCGGTAGACGGCGTTCTCGTTGCCCGGGATCAGCGAGGACGCCAGGACGACGGTGTCGCCCTCGACGATGCGGATCTGGTGGTCGCGGTTGGCCATCCGGGACAGCGCGGCCATCGGCTCGCCCTGCGAACCGGTGCAGATCAGCACGACCTCCTTGTCCGGCAGGTCGTCCAGCTGCTTGACGTCGACGACCATGTTGCCGGGGACCTTCAGGTACCCGAGGTCGCGGGCGATGCCCATGTTGCGGACCATCGAGCGGCCGACGAAGGCGACCTTCCGCTTGTACTCGTGCGCGGCGTCCAGCACCTGCTGGATGCGGTGCACGTGGCTCGCGAAGGAGGCGACGATGATGCGCTTGTCGGCGTTCGCGAAAACGTTTCGCAGCGCGGCCGAGATGTCGCGCTCGTGCGGGATGAAGCCGGGGACCTCGGCGTTGGTGGAGTCCACCAGCAGCAGGTCCATGCCCTCCTCCGCCAGCTTGGCGAAGGCCGGGAGGTCGGTGAGGCGGCCGTCGAGCGGCAGCTGGTCCATCTTGAAGTCGCCGGTGGCGACGACCATGCCGGCGGGCGTGCGCACCGCGACGGCCAGCGCGTCCGGGATGGAGTGGTTGACCGCGATGAACTGACAGTCGAAGGGGCCGATCCGCTCGCGGTCGCCCTCCTTGACCTCCAGGACGTACGGGCGGATGCGGTGCTCGGCGAGCTTCGCCTCGATCAGGGCGAGGGTGAGCTTCGAGCCGATCAGCGGGATGTCCGGGTTCTCCCGGAGCAGGAACGGCACGGCGCCGATGTGGTCCTCGTGGCCGTGCGTGAGGACGATGCCGTCGATCTTGTCGAGGCGGTCCCGGATGTAGCTGAAGTCCGGGAGGATCAGGTCGACACCGGGCTGCTCGTCCTCGGGGAAGAGGACGCCGCAGTCGACGATGAGAATGCGGCCCCCGTATTCGAAGACCGTCATGTTGCGGCCGATCTCGCCGAGACCGCCGAGCGGGGTGATGCGGAGGGCGCCCTCCTTGAGAGCGGGGGGTGCGCCGAGTTCGGGATGCGGGTGGCTCAAAAGACTCTCCTCACGGCGCACGCCATATGCCCGGGGTCCTCCCCCGCGAGACATATGGCGTGCGTACTCAGTGTCGGTTTTTCCTACTGGGTCTGTGCATTCGCGCCTTCGGTCCGGTCCAGCGGCGGGCCCGTGAGGGTCCGGCGAGCCGGGGCGCGCACGTCTGTGTCTGTTACAGGTCTACCCCGCCGGCGGCGAGATCCTTCTTCAGTTGCGCGATCTCCTCGGGAGTCGCGCCTACCAGGGGCAGTCGCAGCGGGCCGGCCGGCAGGCCCTGGAGCCCGAGCGCGGCCTTGGTGAGGATCACGCCCTGCGTGCGGAAGATACCGGTGAAGACCGGCAGCAGGCGCTGGTGGATCGCCGTGGCCTTGGCCACATCGCCGGCCAGGAAGGCCTCGATCATGCTACGCAGATCCGCGGCGACCAGGTGGCCGACCACGCTCACCGCGCCGACGGCTCCGACCGAGAGCAGCGGCAGGTTGAGGATGTCGTCGCCGGAGTACCAGGCCAGGTCAGAGCGGGCGATGGCCCAGGCGGCGGCGCCGAGGTCGCCCTTGGCGTCCTTGTTGGCGACGATCCGCGGGTGCTCGCCGAGCCGGACCAGGGTCTCGTGGCTCAGCGCGACGCCGCTGCGGCCGGGGATGTCGTAGAGCATGACCGGCAGGCCGGTGGCGTCGGCGATGTGCGTGGTGTGCCGGTACAGGCCCTCCTGCGGGGGCTTGCTGTAGTACGGCGTGACGACCAGCAGGCCGTGCGCTCCGGCCGCCTCGGCCTGGCGGGCCAGGTCGGCGCTGTGGTGCGTGTCGTTGGTGCCGACGCCGGCCACGACGTGGGCCCGGTCCCCCACCGCCTCCACCACGGCGCGGACGAGCTGTGCCTTCTCGGCGTCGCTGGTGGTCGGGGACTCGCCGGTGGTGCCGTTGACGACGAGGCCGTCGTTGCCCGAGTCGACGAGGTGCGCGGCGAGGCGCTGGGCGCCGTCGAGGTCGAGGCCGCCGTCGGCGGTGAACGGGGTCACCATCGCGGTCAGGACCCGGCCGAAGGGCGTCTGGGAGGTGGAGGTCGGAGCCATGCGTCCAAAGCTACTCGTAGGCGGTGGGGCGGTACCCAGGCCGGTCCAGGGTTCGGACAGGTGCGGCGCTCGGGCGGCCGGCACCGGGGGCGGGGTCAGCAGCGGGGACATGGGATTCCGGTGCTGCGTGCTCGGGGGTTCAAGCAGCACCGGAATCCGTGTTCACGAGCGTAGGGAGAGGTCGGAAATGCCGCAATCCAGACATGCCAGACACTCAGTCCATATGCCCGTCGTCCCAGGTCAGGGGGCGACGCGGCCGTGCTTCTCGAAGGCCGCATGGGTGAGCGGCATGAGCCGGGCCCACTGCTCCTCCATCCGCTCGGCGACCATCTCGATCTCGCGCTGCGGGAACGACGGCACCGCCGAGTTCTCCCGCTTGGTGCGCAGCGACAGGAAGTGCATCAGCGAGCGCGCGTTGCAGGTCGCGTACATCGAGGAGAAGAGGCCGACCGGAAGCACCGCGCGGGCCACCTCGCGGGCCACGCCGGCCGCCAGCATCTCCTGGTAGCGCTCGTACGACTCGCGGTAGGCGGACTCCATCGAGGCGGTGACGGTCTTGTGCTGCTCCGCGGTGCCCTCGACGAACTCGTACCGGCCCGGACGGCCCTGCTGGACCAGCTTGCGCTCCTCGGCGGGCACGTAGAAGACCGGCTCCAGCTCGCGGTAGCGGCCGGACTCCTCGTTGTAGGACCAGCCGCTGCGGTGGCGGTGGAACTCGCGGAACACGAAGATCGGCGCGCTGATGAAGAAGGTCATCGAGTTGTGCTCGAACGGGGTGCCGTGCCGGTCCCGCATCAGGTAGTTGATCAGGCCCTTGGACTTCTCCGGGTCCTGCTGGAGCGCCTCCAGGGACTGCTCCCCCGCCGTCGAGACCCGGGCCGCCCAGATGACGTCCGAGTCGGCGGCGGCGCTGCGGACCAGGTCCACGGTGACGTCGCTGCGGAACTGGGGGGCCGTCGTGTCGTCGCTCACGCGTTACTCCTCGCGGATTCGGTGGTGCCGGTGGTGCTGGTGGTGCCGTTGGTGCTGGTGGTGCCGATGGCACCGGCGGTCGCCGTGGCGGTGCGGTGCAGCCGGATCGCGTGCTGCATGGTCTTGCGGGCCCGCGGCACGTCGCCGGCGTCGGCGTACGCGACCGCCAGGCGGAAGAACACCCGCCAGTCCCCGGGGGCCGCCTCGGCCTCGGCCCTGCGGCGGGCGAACACCGCGTCGGCCGAGGCGCGGTCGATCCGCCCGCCCGTGGTGCGCTTCAGCTCGTCGACCGGCAGACCGCCCTCGGCCTCCAGCTGCTTGGCGAGCCGCTCGCTGTCGCGGCCGAAGCGGACGGTCTGGCGCAGGAACCAGACGCCGATCACCGGGACGACGAAGGCGCAGAGGCCGAGGCCGATGCCGAGCGGCTTGCCGGTGGCGACCAGCTGGACGCCCTCGCCCACGCAGACCAGGGCGACCAGCAGCAGGACGCCGGAGAGGACGAAGAAGCCGGTACGGGAGGTCACGGCGCGCTCCAGGGGACAAGCACGGTCACAGGTCTCACAGGTCCAGGAAGTGTTCGAGGCCCAGGGTCAGCCCGGGCGTCTCCACGACCTTGCGCACGCCGAGCAGGATGCCCGGCATGAAGCTGCTGTGGTGCAGCGAGTCGTGGCGGATGGTGAGGGTCTCACCGGTGTCGCCGAACATCACCTGCTGGTGGGCGAGCAGGCCGCGCAGCCGGACGGCGTGCACCGGCACCCCGTCGACGTCGGCGCCGCGGGCGCCGGGCAGGCTGTGCGTGGTCGGGTCCTGCTGCCGGGGCCGCCCGGCCTCGGCGCGGGCCGCCGCGATCAGCTGGGCGGTGCGGGTGGCGGTGCCGCTGGGGGCGTCGGCCTTGCGGTCGTGGTGCAGTTCGACCACCTCGACCGACTCGAAGTACTTGGCCGCGGTCTGGGCGAACTTCATGCCGAGCACGGCGCCGATGGAGAAGTTCGGCGCGATCAGCAGGCCCAGCTCCGGAGCCTCGTCCAGCCGGCCGCGGACGGTGGCCAGCCGCTCGTCGGTCCAGCCGGTGGTGCCGGTGACCACGTGGATGCCGTGGCGCAGGCAGAAGTCGAGGTTGTCCATCACCGAGTCGGGGTGGGTCAGCTCGACGGCGACCTGCACGCCGGCGTCGGTGAGCTCGGAGAGCTCCGACCCCCGCCCGAGGGTGGCGACCAGCTCCAGGTCCGGGGCGGCCTCGACGGCCTTGACGGCCTCGGAGCCGATCCGCCCCTTGGCGCCGATCACGGCGACACGCAGCGTCATGGTGAGAAGTCCCTTCAGACCAGCAGGTCGGCGAGCCGGGCGGCCCGCTTGTCGTTGACCGGGCCGATCAGCGCGAGCGACGGCCGGTGGGCACCCAGCACATCACGGGCGACCGCGTGCACGTCGTCCAGGGTCACGGCCGCGATCTTCGCCAGCATGTCGTCCACCGACAGGTGGTGGCCGTAGCTGAGCTCGGCCTTGCCGATCCGGTTCATCAGCGAGCCGGTGTCCTCCATGCCGAGCACGGTGGAGCCGGAGATCTGGCCGATGGCGCGGTGCAGCTCCTCCTCGGTGATGCCCTCGGCGACCACCTTGGCGAGCTCCTCGCGGCAGATCCGCAGCACCTCCTCGACGCGCTTCGGCTGGCACCCGGCGTAGATGCCGAACAGGCCGCTGTCCGCGTACGAGGAGGAGTACGAGTAGACCGAGTACGCCAGGCCGCGCTTCTCCCGGACCTCCTGGAAGAGCCGCGAGCTCATGCCGCCGCCGAGGGCCGCGTTGAGCACGCCCATCGCCCAGCGGCGCTCGTCGTGGCGGGGCACGCCGGGCACGCCCAGCACCAGGTGGGCCTGCTCGGTGGTGCGGTGGAGCACCTCCACCCGGCCGGCGGTGCGCAGCACCTTGACGCCGCGGCGGGCCTCGGCGGGGGCCGCGTCGGACCTGGCCAGCAGCGGGGCGAAGGCCTGCTCGACCTGCTTGACGACCTTGCGGTGGTCCAGGTTGCCGGCGGCGGCGACGACCAGCTGCTCGGGCTTGTAGCGGCGGTGGAAGAAGCCGGCGATCTGGTCGCGGGTGAGCGACCGGACGGTGTCCTGGGTGCCGAGGATCGGGCGGCCGAGCGGTCCGGTCCCGAAGATCACCTTGGCGAAGAGGTCGTGGACGACGTCGCCCGGGTCGTCCTCGGCCATCGCCATCTCCTCCAGGATGACGCCGCGTTCGGCCTCGACGTCCTCCGGGCGGATCAGCGAGCCGGTGAGCATGTCGCAGACCACGTCGATGGCCAGCGGGAGGTCGGTGTCGAGCACCCGCGCGTAGTAGCAGGTGTTCTCCTTGGCGGTGAAGGCGTTCATCTCGCCGCCGACCGCGTCCAGGGCGGCCGAGATGTCCAGCGCGCTGCGCCGCTCGGTGCCCTTGAAGAGCAGGTGCTCCAGGTAGTGGGTGGCCCCGTTGAGCTGCGGGGTCTCGTCCCGCGAGCCGACGCCGACCCAGATGCCGAAGGTCGCGGAGCGCACCGTCGGCAGGGTCTCGGTGACGACGCGCAGGCCGCCGGGGAGCACGGTGCGGCGCACCGTGCCGGCGCCGTCGGCGCCCTTGAGCAGGGTCCGGGTCGTGCCGGGGCGCTGCGTCGCCGCCGAGGCCTGGGCCACGGGGGTACCTCCGTAGAAAGCGGTCCGTAGAGAGCGTGGGGGGGGGACAACAGGGTGCGGCCCGCACGCCGTCGGGGGCGTGCGGGCCGCTGGAGTCAGCTAGCGGCGCTTCACTCGGAAGCGGCCTCGCCGGCCTCTTCGCCCTCGATGACCGGGATCAGCGAGAGCTTGCCGCGCGGGTCGATCTCGGCGATCTCGACCTGCACCTTGGCGCCGACGCCGAGGACGTCCTCGACGTTCTCGACGCGCTTGCCGCCGGCCAGCTTGCGGATCTGCGAGATGTGCAGCAGACCGTCCTTGCCCGGCATGAGCGAGACGAACGCACCGAAGGTCGTGGTCTTGACCACGGTGCCCAGGTAGCGCTCGCCGACCTCCGGCATGGTCGGGTTCGCGATCTGGTTGATCGTGGTGCGGGCGGCCTCGGCGGCCGGGCCGTCGGCGGCACCGATGTAGATGGTGCCGTCGTCCTCGATCGTGATCTCGGCGCCGGTGTCCTCCTGGATCTGGTTGATCATCTTGCCCTTGGGGCCGATGACCTCGCCGATCTTGTCCACCGGGATCTTGATGGTGATGATGCGCGGCGCGTTCGGGGACATCTCGTCCGGGGAGTCGATGGCCTCGTTCATCACGTCGAGGATGTGCAGGCGGGCGTCGCGGGCCTGCTTCAGCGCGGCGGCGAGCACCGACGCCGGGATGCCGTTGAGCTTGGTGTCCAGCTGCAGGGCGGTGATGAAGTTGCGGGTACCGGCGACCTTGAAGTCCATGTCGCCGTACGCGTCCTCGGCACCGAGGATGTCGGTGAGGGTCACGTAGTGGGTCTCACCGTCGATCTCCTGCGAGATCAGGCCCATGGCGATACCGGCGACGGCGGCCTTCAGCGGCACACCGGCGTTCAGCAGCGACATGGTGGAGGCGCAGACCGAGCCCATCGAGGTGGAGCCGTTGGAGCCGAGCGCCTCGGAGACCTGGCGGATGGCGTACGGGAACTCCTCGCGGGTCGGCAGCACCGGCAGGATCGCCCGCTCGGCGAGCGCGCCGTGGCCGATCTCGCGGCGCTTCGGCGAACCGACGCGGCCGGTCTCGCCGACCGAGTACGGCGGGAAGTTGTAGTTGTGCATGTAGCGGCGGCGGGTCTCCGGGGAGAGCGTGTCCAGCTGCTGCTCCATGCGGAGCATGTTCAGCGTGGTGACACCCAGGATCTGGGTCTCGCCGCGCTCGAACAGGGCCGAGCCGTGCACCCGCGGGATGGCCTCGACCTCGGCGGCCAGGGTGCGGATGTCGGTGACGCCGCGGCCGTCGATGCGGACCTTGTCCTTGATGACGCGCTCGCGGACGATCTTCTTGGTCAGCGCGTTGTAGGCGGCGCTGATCTCCTTCTCGCGGCCCTCGAACTCGGGCAGCAGCTTCTCGGCGGCCAGCGCCTTGACGCGGTCGAGCTCGTTGTTGCGCTCCTGCTTGCCCGCGATGGTGAGGGCCTGCGCCAGCTCGTCCTTGACGGCGGCGGTCAGCGCGGCGAGCACGTCGTCCTGGTAGTCCAGGAAGACCGGGAACTCGCCGGTCGGCTTGGCGGCCTGGGCGGCCAGCTGGGCCTGGGCGGCGCAGAGCACCTTGATGAACGGCTTGGCGGCGTCCAGACCGGCGGCGACGATCTCCTCGGTCGGCGCCTCGGCGCCGCCCTCGACCAGCTTGATGGTCTTGTCGGTGGCCTCGGCCTCGACCATCATGATCGCGACGTCGCCGTCCGGCAGGACGCGGCCGGCCACGACCATGTCGAAGACGGCCGACTCCAGCTCGCTGTGGGTCGGGAAGGCCACCCACTGGCCCTTGATCAGGGCGACGCGCACGCCGCCGATCGGGCCGGAGAACGGCAGGCCCGCCAGCTGGGTGGACGCGGAGGCGGCGTTGATGGCCACCACGTCGTACAGGTGGTCCGGGTTGAGCGCCATCACGGTGACGACGACCTGGATCTCGTTGCGCAGGCCCTTGACGAAGGACGGGCGCAGCGGGCGGTCGATCAGGCGGCAGGTGAGGATCGCGTCCTCGGAGGGCCGGCCCTCGCGACGGAAGAACGAGCCGGGGATGCGGCCGGCGGCGTACATCCGCTCCTCGACGTCCACGGTCAGCGGGAAGAAGTCGAAGTGCTCCTTCGGCTGCTTGGACGCGCTGGTGGCCGACAGCACCATGGTGTCGTCGTCCAGGTAGGCCACGGCGGAGCCGGCGGCCTGACGGGCCAGACGGCCGGTCTCGAAACGGATGGTGCGGGTGCCGAAGGAACCGTTGTCGATCACGGCTTCGGCGTAGAACACGTTCTCTTCCACCTGGAAGATCTCCTCTTTCGTACGTTCTCCGGGAGAGCGTCCCCGCGCATCGTCTGCCGGTGGCCCCTGGCCCTCTTTCGCAGAGGGGGGCAGTCGGGCCGGTCTTCGATCGAAGCCTCCGGTGCGCCCCGCTTCGGTCTGCGGGGCTTCCGGCGGCCACTACCGAGGACCGGCGCCTCTCGGCTGGCCGGGTTCGGGCGGGCGGTCCGCGTCTGGACGCTCTCTCGGATGCGGGCGGCTTCCGTTTGAAGCCTTCGTCCCGCGGGGGGTCTGGGGTCTTTCTGCCTGGGTGGCGCTCGACAGCGCCAACACCGGCATTTCCCACAACCCTACGGTGCAATCCTCGGCCACCTGGGGAGGTGCGCGCGAGTTGTTATGTTCGGGCGCCGCTGCGGGCGCCCCGGGTCATCGGCCGCGGCATACGCGCGAGGGGCGGCCCCCCGGTGTGGGGAGCCGCCCCGAGCGGCGGTCTTAGCGGGCGCCGCCGGCGGCACCGCGGCGGATGCCCAGGCGGTCGACGAGCGCACGGAAGCGCTCGATGTCCTTCTTGGCCAGGTACTGCAGCAGACGGCGACGCTGACCGACCAGGATCAGCAGGCCGCGGCGCGAGTGGTGGTCGTGCTTGTGGGCCTTGAGGTGCTCGGTCAGGTCCGAGATGCGGCGGGAGAGCATGGCGACCTGGACCTCGGGGGAGCCGGTGTCGCCCTCCTTCTGGCCGAACTCGGCGATGATCTGCTTCTTGACGTCAGGGGCGAGAGCCACTGCAACTCCTTCGAGGTGATACCGAGCGTTCCTGGTCTACGGCACAGGACTCTGTGAGAACTCGGTGTCGTGACGGGCGCGGCCGGCGGTCACTGCCCCGACCGGGGGCGGACACACGGCTGCGCTCGGAGGCCAAGCGTACCAGTGCCGGTGATCCGGCCGGGCGGCGGGTGCCGGCCGGCCGGTCCGGGCGGCTCCGGCGGTGGCGCGGCGGCCGGTCAGCCGGTGGCGCCGCGCACCAGGCGGTAGACGTCGAGGACGGCGAGCACCAGCGGCACCAGTGCCATCAGGGTCAGGCTGTCGACCAGGTCCAGGATCCGCCCCCAGAACGGGGAGACGCCGAGCCGGGGCACCACCAGGGCGATCGCGGTGAGGACCGCGGCGCCGAAGGCGATCGATGCGGTCAGCCAGACGGTGCGCAGGTCGGCGTCGGTGGAGCCGATGCCGGCCTCCAGGACGAACCGCGGGGTGTGCAGGGAGAGGCCGACGACGAGCAGCGAGAGGCCGAGGAGTCCGGCGATGGTGAGGCTGAAGACCTGTGCGGTGTAGCGGAAGAGCCGGGCGCGGAGCATGGTGGCGAGGCCGAGGACGAGGGCGAGCAGTTCGGGGTAGGTCTCGTCGGTGAAGCCGAGCACCGCGCAGGCGCCGACGATCACCGCGGCGCAGCCGCCGACCAGGCCGACCAGCACCTCGTGGCCGCGGCGGGCCTGGTGGGCGATCCGCTCGTACTGGACCAGTTCGGCGCGGTCGGCGTCCTCGTCGTGGTCGCGGCTGCGGGTGCCGGTCTGGCCGGGGGCGCTGAAGCCGACGGGCAGCCGGGCGAAGCGGGCGGAGAGTCCGGGGAGGAAGCCGATGACGGCGACGGCGGTGACGCCGGTGACGGCGGCGACGTGGTCGGCCGGGGTGCCGGGCAGCAGGACGGCGGCGAAGGTGGCGAGCGCGCCGGCGGCGGCCAGGAAGGCGGCGGCGACGAACAGCGAGTCCTTCTCGGGCAGCAGGCCGACCAGCAGCACGGCGACGACCAGGACGGCGACGCAGCCGGTGAGGAACTGGAGCCGGCCCGGGCCGTCCGGGGGCGTGGCCGGGGAGAGGATCCCGCTGCCCGCGATCATGGCGTGCGGGAGGGCGCCGAGGCCGAGTGCGAGGCCGGCCCAGGCGTCCCGGTAGACCCGGGCGCGGACCCCGGCGAAGGCGGTGAGCACGACGGCGGCGACGCCGGAGAGCACGCCGGGCAGGCCGTGCATGTCGTGGCGCGGGTCGGCGAACCAGAGCGCGAAGCCGAGCAGGGTGAGCAGCACGCCGGTGCCGATCAGGCCGAAGGCCCGCATCAGCTCGGCGCTCCAGAACCGGCGGTCGGTCTCGCCCGCGGTGGCGATGGCGTCGGCGACGTCGTCGTAGACGGCGGGCGGCAGCGACTCGGCGAACGGCCGGAGGCTGAGCAGGTCGCCGTCGCGGACCTGCTGGGCGGCGAGCGACAGGCCGCCGTCGAGGACGGTGCCGTCGCGGCGGACGAGGTGGAAGCCGGTGGGGGCGCCGTCCGGCTGGGTCTGGTTGGACAGCCGCAGCACCTCGGGGTAGACGTCGGCGAGCGGGATGTCCTCGGGCAGCGCGACGTCGATCCGGCTGTCCGGCGCGACGACGGTGACCCGGCAGAAACCGGTCGTGGCGGAGGTGTTCATGGCTGAGGCCTCCCGTTCGCTCGACGCACTGGGCGCTCCCCCTTGTCGACGTGCCGCGGTGTTCCGGCGGCTGGTCCGGTCCGGCCGCCGTACGCGCCCGGCCGGGCGGAACTGGCCGGGCCGGGAAACGAGTTGGCGCGGCGTCACCTTACCGCTCGGTTCGTGCCCGCCCCCGCACGGGGCGCCCAGTAGGATCGGCCCCTGCGCAAGGCGGCGGGGGCGGGCCGCGCTCCTCCCCGGGTGCCTGCGGTCGGCGGAGCGGGGGCGGCGCCACACGGGGCGTCCTCACCCGTACGGATCCAGTTGCGTGAGGGCTGATGCCGTAGTGATCGAGCGGAGCGTTCGTGGTCGTGGGGTGGGGCGCGCATGGGCGTGATCACGGTCAAGCGGCCGCCCCGGGCCTATCCGCCGGGGGTGCCGGACGAGCCGGTGGAGCTGGTCCCGCCGCCCGAACTGCCCCGGTCCGGCGGCGAGGACTGGGTGATGAGCATCCTTCCGATGCTCGGGATGGGCGGTTCGGCGGTCTTCTTCTTCTCGCCGGGCGCCCAGGCCCCGATGAAGATCATGGGCGGCCTGATGATCGTCTCGACGGTCGGCATGGTGCTCGCCCAGATCGTCCGGGCCCGCAAGGGCGGTTCCACCGCGACCGCGGACGAGCGCCGCGACTACCTCAAGTACCTGCAGCAGGTGCGCCGCCAGGTCCGTCGGACCGCCGAACGCCAGCGCGGCGCACAGCTGTTCCTCAATCCGGCGCCCGACCAGCTCTGGTCGATCGTCGCGGACGGCCGGCGGCTCTGGGAACGGCGCACCGGGGACGCCGACTTCGCGCAGGTCCGGGTCGGCCGGGGGCCGGTGCAGCTGGCGACCCCGCTGGTCGCGCCGCAGACCGCGCCGATGGACGAGCTGGAGCCGCTCTCGGCGGCCGCGATGCAGACCTTCCTGAAGGCCCACGGCACCCTGCAGGACCTACCGTTGGCGGTCTCGCTGCGCGCCTTCTACCACATCACGGTGTGCGGGGACCCGGACACCGTGTACGGCAACGTGCGGGCGATGATCGCCCAGTTGACGACGCTGCACTCGCCGGACGACCTGCTGGTGACGGTGGCCGCGGCGCCGGGCGCGGTGGACGAGTGGGAGTGGACCAAGTGGCTCCCGCACACCCAGCACCGCAAGGAGAACGACGGCGCGGGTTCGCGCCGGCTGATCGCCACCGGCCTCGGCGAGCTGGAGCACCTGCTGCGGGACGAGCTGGCGGGCCGTCAGCGGTTCACCCGGGACGCCGTGCCGTCCCCGGACCAGCCGCACATCGTCGTCGTCATGGACGGCGCCGCGGTGCCGCTGGACTCGGTGCTGGCGGGCCCGGAGGGCGTGCACGGGGTGACCGTCATCGAGGTGGTCCCGGGTGACCTGGACGAGCCGAGCGGGCACCTGGTCATGACGGTCTCGCCGGACGAACTGGTGCTCCGTTCGGCGTCGGGTGCGACGTACCTGGGCGAGCCGGACACGCTGTCGGCCTGGCAGTCGGAGGCGCTGGCCCGCCAGCTGGCCCCGTACCGGGCCTCGGCCGGGGGCGACGACGAACCGCTGCTGTCCAACCTGGACTTCACCGACCTGATGAACTCGGGCGATCCGGGCTCCTTCGACGTGACCCGCAGCTGGCGGCAGCGGGCGCAGCACGAGCGGCTGCGGGTGCCGATCGGGGTCGGGGCCGGCGGGGAGCACATCCACCTGGACCTCAAGGAGGCCGCGCAGGAGGGCATGGGCCCGCACGGCCTGTGCGTCGGCGCGACCGGTTCCGGCAAGTCCGAGCTGCTGCGGACGCTGGTGCTGGCGCTGGCGATGACGCACACCTCGGAGACGCTGAACTTCGTGCTCGCCGACTTCAAGGGCGGGGCGACCTTCGCCGGCATGGCGGACATGCCGCACACCTCGGCGGTGATCACCAACCTGGAGGGCCAGCTCACCCTGGTCGACCGCATGCGGGACGCCATCGAGGGCGAGCTCAACCGCCGCCAGGAGCTGCTGCACCGGGCGGGCAACTACGCCAACGTCCACGAGTACGAGCGGGCCCGGGCGGCCGGTGCGGCGCTGGACCCGCTGCCCTCGCTGGTGCTGATCATCGACGAGTTCTCCGAACTCCTCACCGCCAAGCCCGACTTCATCGACATGTTCATCCAGATCGGCCGGATCGGGCGGTCGCTGGGGGTGCACCTGCTGCTGGCCTCGCAGCGCCTGGAGGAGGGCAAGCTGCGCGGCCTCGACACCTACCTCTCGTACCGGATCGGCCTGCGCACCTTCTCGGCGGCCGAGTCCCGGGCGGCGATCGGCGTTCCGGACGCGTACCACCTGCCGCCGGTGCCGGGCGTCGGCTACCTGAAGTTCGGCACCGACGTGATGGAGCGGTTCAAGGCCGCGTACGTGTCCGGGCCGTACCGCGCGCCGGGGCAGCAGCGGTCGACCGGCGGCCGGCTGGTGACGGCGCGGCCGGTGCTGTTCACGGCGGCCGAGGTGGCGGTCCCGGAGCCGCTGGTGCAGGAGGTGGAGCCGCTCGTCGAGGAGCAGGACGACGCGCTGGTGGACACCGTGCTGGACGTGTTCGTGCAGCGGATGGCGGGCCAGGGCCCGGCCGCGCACCAGGTGTGGCTGCCGCCGCTGGACGCGCCGCCGAGCGTGGACCAGCTGCTGCCGCCGCTCCAGGCGGTCCCGGAGCGCGGGCTGACCTCGCCCGGGTACGGGGCGCTGGGCCGGCTGCGGGTGCCGGTCGGCACCGTCGACAAGCCGCGGGACCAGAAGCGCGACATCCTCGACCAGGACTACTCGGGGGCGGCCGGCCACGGCCTGGTCGTCGGCGGCCCGCGGTCCGGCAAGTCGACGGTGATGCGCACCACGGTGGCGTCGTTCGCGCTCACCCACACCCCGCTGGAGGTGCAGTTCTACCTGCTGGACTTCGGCGGCGGCGGCTTCCAGTCGCTCCAGGACCTGCCGCACGTCGGCGGGGTGGCCGGACGGCTGGACGTCGAGAAGGTCCGGCGGACGGTCTCCGAGGTGCACGGGGTGCTGAACCGGCGGGAGGAGCTGTTCCGGGCGACCGGGCTCGACTCGATCGTGACCTACCGCGCCCGCCGGGCCGCCGGGCAGCTGCCGGACGAGCAGTTCGGCGACGTCTTCCTGGTGATCGACGGCTGGAACACCTTCAAGCAGGAGTTCGAGTCGCTGGAGCCGGTGATCGGGGACATCGCCCAGCGCGGCCTCGGCTACGGCGTCCACCTGATCGTCACCGCGACCCGCTACGCGGAGGTGCGGCCGGCGCTCAAGGACCTGCTGCAGAACCGGACCGAGCTGAAGCTCGGCGACGCGATGGAGTCCGAGGTCGACCGCCGGGTGGCGCAGAACGTGCCGGCCGTCCCGGGGCGCGGGGTCACCGCGGACCGGCTGCACTTCCTCACCGGCCTGCCGCGGCTCGACGCGTCGAGCTCGGTGGACGACCTCCAGGACGGCGTGGCCGGGCTGGTCGCGGCCGTCGCCGCCGCCTGGACGGGCCCGAGCGCGCCTCGGGTGCGGATGCTGCCGGCGGTGCTGGACGGCCGCTCGCTGCCGAAGGGCTTCGAGCACCCGGAGCGGGGTGTCGCGTTCGGCATCGACGAGGCGGAGCTGGCTCCGGCCTTCGTCAACTTCGAGACCGACCCGCTGTTCATCGTCTTCGGCGACACCGAGTCCGGGAAGTCGGCGGTGCTGCGGATGCTGGTCAAGCAGATCACCGAGCGGTACACCCCGGACCAGGCCGGCATCGTGGTCGGCGACTACCGGCGCGCGCTGCTCGGCACGGTCCCGCCGGCCCACCTGGTGGAGTACGCGGCCGCGCAGCCGGCCATGACCCAGGTGATCGAGATGCTGCGCGGGGCGTGCGCCCGCCGCCTGCCCGGTCCGGACGTGACCCCCGAGCAGCTGCGCAACCGCAGCTGGTACAGCGGCAAGGACATGTTCCTGGTCGTGGACGACTACGAGCTGGTGGCGACCGCCTCCGGCAACCCGCTGGCCTCGCTGGCGGAGTTCCTGCCGTTCGCCCGCGACATCGGCCTGCGGGTGATCGTCGCGCGCAGCGCGGGCGGGGCCGGGCGGTCGCTGTACGAGCCGTTCCTGCAGCGGATGCGCGAGCTGGGCGGCCAGGGCGTGCTGCTCTCCGGGAACCGGGACGAGGGCGCGCTGCTGGGCACGGTCAAGCCGCAGGCGCTGCCGCCGGGCCGCGGGGTGTTCGTCTCGCGCCGGATGACCGGCGGGCAGATGGTGCAGACGGGCTGGCTGCCGGCGCCGTGACGGCCCGGGAACCATGCAGGCCGGCCCTCGGTGCTGGTGACGGAGGGTGATCGAAGGGGTCGGATCCTCGGGATCCGGCCCCTTCGCACGTCCCACCTGCTGAAACGTTACCTAGATCTTTCCGGCCGGCGGCTGCGGTTCCCGTATCCGGCCCGGGCTCGGCCGGTGGCTCGGGGGCGGCCGACCGACCTGACCAGGGCGTCGGCCGACTGCCTTTGAATGGGTGCACGCAACACCACGTTCACCTTGGATTCAGGCCCGCAGTGGCGAAAGTAACAAGTCGGACATGCATAGTGATGACGATCCGTGATCATGAGATCGCATGCCTATGCCCCAACCCGCAACGGATTCCGAAGCATTTCCGCGATTGACGCGATCGATACGGCCAAGGTTCCATGGCGGCCCGGGAGCGACAGGACCAGAACCCGAGCAACCAGCCAGCGGAGGCGATACCGCTCCCTCTCCAGGACCGCACAGAGCCGATCGGAAGCCTCATGACCGACACGCTTCGCCCGCCACGCGCCGTAGCCCCCGCCGCGGCCACCGGGGGCACCCCCGCCGCGCCGCAGACGCTCAAGCGCTCGATCGGCGTCGTGGGCGGCACACTGCTCACGCTGTCCTGCGTCACCCCGGCCTCCACGCTCTTCGTGATCGTCCCGGAGCTGTTCTCCAGCATCGGCAGCGCCACCGCGCTGGCCATCGCGATCGGCTCGGTGCTCTGCATCGCGGTCGCGTTCTGCTACTCCGAGCTCGGCACCCTGATCCCCAGCGCCGGCGGCGAGTACGCGATGGTCGGCACCCTGGCCGGACGGCTGGCGGGCTGGCTGGTCTTCGTGCTCTCGCTGATCGTGGTGATGATCGTCCCCTCGGTGATCGCCCTCGGCACCGCCGACTACCTCGCGCCCGTGCTCCACGTCGACAAGCCGATCGCCGGCGCCGCGGTGATGCTCGCCGCCACCCTGGCCGGCCTGCTCGACCTGCGCGCCAACGCCTGGATCACCGGCATCTTCCTGGTCCTGGAGGTCGTCGCGGCCGGCGTCGTCTCGGTGCTCGGCTTCGCCCACGCCAACGGCGACGCGCCCAGCATGCTGCACGGCGTCGTGACCGGCGAGGACGGCGTGACGACCACGGTGAGCATCGGCGCCATCATCGGCGCGCTCGGCATCGCGCTCTTCATCACCCAGGGCTTCTCCACCGCCGTCTACCTCTCCGAGGAGCTGGAGAACCCGCGCCGCAACGTCTCCCGCACCGTGCTGTGGACGCTGGGCATCTCCGCCGCCGTCATCCTCGTCCCGGTCGCCGCGATCACCATGGGCGCCCCCGACCTGGCGACCCTCAGCTCCGGCGACATCTCCGGCATGGTCACCGCCTGGAGCAACTCCGCGGTCGGCACCTTCATCAGCCTCTGCGTCGCGCTGGCCATCATCAACGCCGGCATCGTCATGGTCATCCAGAACTCCCGGGTGCTGTTCGCCTCGGCCCGCGACAAGGCCTGGCCCGACCCGGTCAACAAGGCCTTCGCCACCCTCGGCCGGTTCGGCTCGCCCTGGGTCGCCACCCTGGCCGTCGGCCTGCCGGGTGCCGCACTCTGCTTCGTCGAGGGCGAGCTGCTCAGCGAGATCACCGGCGTCGCCGTCACCGGGATGTACCTGCTGGTCGCGATCGCCGCGCTGCTCTCCCGCCGTGACCGGCACAAGCACGCCGCCGCCTGGCGGATGCCGCTCTGGCCGGCCGTCCCGGCCGTCCTGATCGTCGTGCTGGTCTACATCATCACCCAGCTGGACACCGTGCCCCTGCTGTGGACCGGCGGCATCACCGCCGTCGCCACCCTCTACTGGCTGTTCTACCTGCGCCCCCGGCAGGACACCCGCTGGGTGATCAGCCTCCCCGAGGACCAGCAGGGCTGATCCGGCCGGAACCGACCCCCACCCCTCCCCCACACGGCAGTGCCCCGGGCTCCCCCCTGGCCCGGGGCACTGCCGTTCGCCGCGGTCCGGCCGACCGCGCCGGCGGGCGCTACTTCTTCAGCTTCCACTGCGTGCTGGTGGCGATCGCCTTCAACTGCTCGACGGTCAGCGCGGGGGTGGGCCGGGTCGCCGGGGTGATCTGGGACCCCCTGTCGAAGGCACTGATCACCACCCGCAGGCCGTCCGCGTGCAGGGTGTCGACCGTCCACTCGCCGCCCTGCCGGCGGACGACCACCCTGGTGCCGTCCGGGAGCTTCTGCGCGTTGCCGAACGTCGACTCGGCGCCCTTGTCCCGGCTCCAGTCCTGCACGTTGACCTGCACCAGGGACTTGCCCTTGCCGTCGTTCACCACGAAGTCGGCGAAGCCCGGCTGGCCGCTGGTCTCGGTCTGCTTCAGACCGGCCGGCAGCAGGCCCGCGGTGATCGTCAGGATCTCCGCCTTGCTGTACTCCCCGGTGCCTTGCGGTTCCACCGGGGTCGAGGCCGGGAGACCGGCGACGATCCGGTCCCAGGACCCGTCCGTCACGACCGCCTTCAGCTGCTCGACCGTCAGCGGCGGGGTGGGCCGGGAGACCGGCGCCCCCTTCTCGGCCGCCGCGTTCCACTCGGTCAGCTCGATCAACCTGCCGTCCTTGCCGACCAGCCGCGCGAACCAGCGCTTGGCGCTGTCCCGGCCGTCGGAGTACTCGTAGCCCTGGAAGACGGTCAGTGCTCCGCCGTTCGGCAGGGCGGTCGTGGTGCAGGCGTCGAACCGCACCGTCTTCCGGTCCGGGCAGACCTCCTCCGTCCGGCGCGGGTCGCCCTCCCCGAGGCGGAGCAGCGAGATGCCGATCGCGGAACGGCCCTTGCCGTCGTCGAACACCACCGACGCGCCGGCCTGCGGGCTGGTGCCTCCGCCACCGCTCTCGGTGCCGGTGATCACGCCCTTGGGCAGCAGCGCCCGGAAGGTGGCGAGCACCTCGGCACCGGCGGGCGTACCCGCCGGGGACGATCCCGGGGCGCCCGCCGAAGCGGACGCCGAGGGCGTACCGGCGCCGCTGCCCGCGCCCGCACCGTCACCGCTCGGGGCACCGCTCGGGCCGCCGGCCGCCGCCGCCAGGGGCACGGCGGCCGGGGAGCCGCCGGTCCCGCCGGTGAGGTACACCGCGCCGGTGCCGACCAGGGCCAGCGCGGCCACGCCGCCCACCGCCGCGGCCGCCGAGCGGCGGCGCCAGCGACGGCGCCCGCGGTCGAGCCCGCCGGCCGCCAGCCGGTCCCCGCGGTCGCTGCCGAACCCCTCACCCGTGCGGGTCATGGCGAAGAGAAGGTCGTCCTCGAACCTGTCCTGTCCGGACATGCGTGATCACCGTTTCGGTAGGTGGCGAAGTGGCAGGGCGGCGCCGGTTCCGCGGCGCGGGCGGTCGCGGACCGTCAGTGGCGGCGGGGTCGGCCGGGCACTCAACGGGCGGCCAGCTCGGCGAACGAGTCACCGAGCTGCGAACGCATCCGGCCCAGGGCGCGGGTGGTACGGGTGCGGACCGCCCCCGAGGACACCCGCATCACCTCGGCGGTCTCCTCGACGCTGCGGTCCTCCCAGAAGCGCAGCACCAGCACCGCCCGGTCCTTGGCCGACAGCCCGCCGAGCGCGTCGAGCATGGTCACCCGAAGTGCGCGGTCCACCTCCCGGCCCGCGGGCTCGGGGAGTTCGCCGACGGGCCGCTCGCCGCTCGAACGGCGGCGCTGCTGGGCGAGGAAGGTGCGCACCATCACGGTGTGGACGTACGCGCCGGGGTTGTCGACCCGGTGCCGCCCGCCGGTCCAGGAACTGCGGCGCCACAGCACGTACATCCGGCCGAGGGCCTCCTGGACGAGGTCCTCCGCGTAGTGGGTGTCGCCACTGGTGAGCAGGCACGCCGAGCGGTACAACCGCCCGGTGTGGCCGGCCACGAGTTCCAGGAACTCCCCGTCCTTGGTCTCGCGCGTGCTCCCGGTCCGCCCCATCCGCGGTGTCCTCCCCCGATTCCGGTCCCCCGACATCATGGAGATGCGGTGAGCGGCGCCGGATGTTACAGCCGGACCGGAAAAGGATTCCGCCGATCAGTCCGAGGTCCGGCGGCGGTGGTCGCGGAGCACCACGCCGCCGCCGATCAGCAGGGCGACCAGCAGCGCGCCGACGCCGAGCACGTACGTCGCGGTCCGGCCGTCGCGGTCGGCCTGGGTCTCGCCGAGGCCGAGCGGACGCGGCACGATCGGGGCGGCGGCCAGCCGGACCGGCGGGTCCTCCACGGGGCGGTCCGGCGGCGCCACGGGCGCGGTGGCGACGGCCTTCACCGGGTCGACCACGCCCCACCCGATGTACTCGTTCGGCTTGCGGTCGGTGCGCTGCGCGGTCTGCTCGATCCAGGCCCGCACCTGGCTCGGCCGCCAGTCCCGGTGCGCGCCGACCAGCAGGGCCGCCAGCCCGGCCACGTACGGCGCGGCGAAACTGGTGCCGTTGTCCACGCACTGGCCGCCGCGCGGGACGGTGGAGAGCATGTCGACGCCGGGCGCCGCGACGTCCACGAAGTCGCCGTACTGGGAGAAGTAGGTCCGCTCGTTGTTGCGGTCGGAGGCGCCCACGGCGAGCACGGTCTGGAAGGCCGCCGGGTAGGTGTCGCCCTTCTTGCCGTCGTTGCCGCTGGAGGCGACCACCACCACGCCGCGCGTCTCGGCGTTGTCGATCGCCGCCTTCAGCTCGTCGTAGCCGACGAAGCCGCGGTCGCCCGCGCCGCGCACGTCCTGCGAGATGTTGATGACCTTGGCGCCCTGCCGGACGGCCGAGTCGATCGCCTCGACCAGCGAGTGGACGTCGCCGTTGCCCTCGGCGTCGTTCTGCCGGATCGCCAGGATGGTGGCCCCCGGGGCGATGCCGACGAAGCCGGTCTGCTCGCTGCGGCCGGCGGCGATGATGCCCGCCACCTTGGTGCCGTGGCCGACCAGGTCGTTCCTGCCGCCGCCCTCGACCCGCTTGCCCTCCTTGTCCTTCAGCAGCGAGCCGCCGTCGACCACCCGGTTGGCGAGCTGCGGGTTCAGGTCGTCCACCCCGGTGTCGATGACCGCGACGAGCACCCCTTCACCCGTCGTCGCGCCGCCCTGCCAGAGCTCGTCCAGCACCATCCGCTGCAGCGACCACGGCACGGCCCGCACGTTCTGCGCGGACTTGCCGCAGTCCCCGGCGGCGGCGACGCCCGGTCCGGCCGCCACCGCGGGGGCCGCCGACGGGCCGCCGAGCACCGCGAGCACCGCGAGCGTCGCGGCCGCCGTCCGGCACCTGACCACCGGCACCCTGCCACCCCTCATGTCGTCCACCCCGGTTGCGTGCCTGGGGGCGGGCACCCGGCGGGCGCCCGCCCCCTCGGCGGGTCGTGCTCGGGCCGCAGCCGCCGTCAGCCCGTCCAGAGGGTGGCGTTGCGGTTCTCGGTGTTCTGGTAGCTCTCGGCCGCCTTGTCCAGGGAGTTGGCGATCTGCGCCAGCACCTGCTGCAGGTGGGCGGCCCGCTGGTCCCACTTCGCCTGGTGGGCCTGGTAGCCCTGCTGGGCGACGCCCTCCCAGCTGGAGGCGATCTTGGTGACGCCCGTCTTCAGCTCTTCGAGCTGGGCGTTGATCGTCTGCGCGGTCCGACGGACCTCGGAGCCGGCGTTCTTGATGGTGTTGAAGTTGACGAGAATGTGTTCGGCCACGATGTCTCCTAGTCGAGGCTGCGAGGCACCCCATCGCCCGAGGGGCGCGTCGCCGGGTGAGCGGACGGAGCTGGGGATCAGACCGTGCCGGCGCCGAAGGCGGCCTGCTGGTCAGCGTCGGCCTGCGCGTACTTCTGGGTCGTGAGCTCGATCGCTTCCTTGATCGCCACCAGCGACTTGTTGAGCTCCTGGGCGTCCGTGTTGAACTGGCCCTGGAGGTTCGTGTAAGCCTGCGCGGCCTGGCCCTGCCAACCGCCGGTGATCGAGGTCACCAGGTTGTTGAGGCCGTTGATCTCGGTGTTGATCTTGTTGATGACCTCGTCCATGTGCTTGGCGAACGCCAGCATCTCCTGAGCGGTCGTCCTGAACTGACCCATGCTCCACCGTCCCCATGAGACAGACCCTGTGTCAGGAGGCCGCTCTCCGAGGCCTCCCGAGCATCACCGGTGTGATGTCCTGCAGCACTGTAGTCGGCACACGCAGCTCACCCAACACCAGCCGACGGCCAGTTACCAAGCCATGACATCGACGCCAATTCCTTTGCCCCGAAAGGAGAAAGGCCGATCATGCGTTCTGCTGCTGGGCGGCGCTCTTCGCGTTCAGCGCCGGACCGGACGGCACCAGGTTCGACCACTGCCGGGGGACCGGCGCCGGCTGCAGACCCTGGTAGCCGAGCCGGGCCTGGTTGCCGCCCGACTCCTCGGGCTGCGGCGGCCCGGACGCCTCCCCCGGCTGCCCGGACGGGCTCTTCGGCGCCGCGCCCTGAGCCCCCTGGCCGCCCTGACCGCCCTGACCGCCCGGTTGGGCCGGCGGCGTGGTCTGGCCGCCCTTGCCGCCCTCGCTGCTGGCCGGCACCGGGTACCGCAGGCCGGTCTCGGTGATCAGGTAGTCGGTTCCGGAGCCGTCCGCCCCGTTGTCCAGGGCCCGGTAGAACAGTCCGTGACCCGGCGTCACATGCGCCGAGGACGCGCCGTTGCTGTACCGCGCCGGGTAGTCCGGGCCGGTCCAGACACTGCGCCTCGGGGTCCTGCCGTCCTCCGCCACCCCGTCGAAGGTGCTGCACACCACCGTCCTCGCGTCCTTCTGCGCCTGCCAGTTGTTCGCCGGCGCGCCCGTCCTGGTCGGCCAGTCGGCCGCGCCGTCGGCCATCAGCGGGACGCTGCTGTTGAGCGCCGCGTGCTCGGCCGGGGTGATGTCCTCGATCCGCGGGTTCTTGTTCGCGTCCTGGTTGTACAGCGGCTGCAACAGCGGGTTCTGCCGGATCAGTTCGGCCTGGAACGGGCTGATCAGCAACAGCTGGGTCCGGCCCACCACGTAGTGCCGGTCGCCGAACCGGACCAGCCGTCCCACCTTGCGGTTCTCCGGGTTCTGCAGCGCCACCGAGGAGTTGGGGCCCTTGGTGTCCGGAACCAGCCCGTCGATCCGCGGGAAGACGATGTCGCTGCCCGGCGCCAGCGTGTCCAGCCAGTCCTTCTTCACCTTCTGCGGGTTCGCGGACGCCCCGAAGACCGCCCCCATCAGCTGCGTCCGGATGGCGTCCGAGTCCTCCGGACCGCCGATCGCGTGCTTGCGGCCCTTCGCGTCCACCAGGAACAGCCTCAGCTTCCCGCGGCCCGCGCCCGGCAGCCCTGGCGGGGCCGCCACCTGCGGGTCGTCCGCCTGCTGCACCAGCACCGCCTGGTCGACGTCGAGCAGCCGGTCCTTCGCCTCCAGCGCCAGGGCGTCGGCGCCGCCCGCCACGAAGACCGCCTGGTTGACCGTGTTCCCCTGGTCGTCCGCGCCCGGGCGGTCGCAGACCGACCACTTCATCGGCTTGCTCGCGTTCTCCTTGGACGGCAGCTTGTCCGGGGCGTACGGGATCCCGATCGTCGGACCGTGGTTGGGGTACTTGTCGAGCACGCCGTCGTCGACCACCACCACCTTGGCGTCCACCGGCAGCACCAGCCGCGCCGACGACATGTTCAGCACCTGGTGCAGCCGCTTGGTCCGGCCGTCCGGATCGGTCAGCACCACGTACCGGGTGGTGCTCTGCTTGCCCTGGACGATGAACCCGCCCTCGTCCCAGCCCACCGGCGCGCTCGGCTTGAACACCCCCCAGAGGCCGAACCCGCTCACCACCAGCGCCCCGACGATCACGCTCGGCAGGACCGCCTTCACCGGACGCGGCGCGTCCTCGTCGCTACCCCCGCCACCGGGCAGCAGGAAGGCCGCGACCGTGCGCTTGCGGGCGAAGGTGTAGGCGTTCAGCTCGTCCCGGCGCGATGCCATCCTCGTCGTCCCCCCCTGTCAGACCGACCTGCCCCGTCGTCCGCACCCGGGCGGAAACCTGCTCGAACCCTCTACGATGCGGCAGCAGACGGTGAGTACGGTACGGGTACGGTTCGCCAACCGGCCAGCCCGGCACGGCAACTGACGCAGAGAGGGGCACTCGGGGGATGCCAGGCCACACCGCTCCAGGACGTCAGGGCACGGCACGGGGCGGCGGGCCGCGCCGCCCCGGCAGAGGGCCGCGACCCGGCCCCTCGGCCGCCCCCTCCAGCGCCCCCGACCCGTCCGGCGGCCCCGTCACGGTCCGCATCCACCCCCGCCCCGGACTGCTCGGCGGCCGACTGAGGCTCCAGCAACTCGTCCTGGTCGAGGTCGCGCTGGCGCTGACCGCGGTCGGCTGGACGATCAGCCGGCCGGTCGCCGCCGCGTTCGGCGCGGTCGCCCTCGTCCTGCTGGTGCTCGCCGCCGTCCCGGTCCGCGGCCGCACCGCCCCGGAGGCACTGCGGGTGCGCGCCGCGCTGCGGTCCCGCCGCAAGCGCGCCCGGACCGACCTCCCGCCGGCCGGCACCGACCCGGCGCTCGCCCCCGTGCTGGAGCTGGAACCCGCGCTGCGCACCTGCACCCACGCCACCGAGACCGACTTCGGCGGCCGCCCGGTCCGCCGGGAGACCGGCATGGTCGGCGACGGCACCTTCCTCAGCGCCGTCCTGCTCGTCCAGGCCAAGGACCGCCCGCTCCGCCCGGCCCGCACCGCCCGGCCGCTGCCGCTGGACGTCGTCTGCTCCGCGCTGCGGGTGGACGACATCACCCTGGAATCCGTCCAGCTGGTCCAGCACACCCAGCCCGCGCCGGCACCGCACCTGCCCGAGCAGTCGCTGGCCGCCCGCGCCTACCGGGAGCTGCCGGACGGCACCGCCACCCCCGCCCTACGGCTCACCTGGGTGGCGCTCAAGCTCGACCCCGAACGGGCGGCCACCGCGGTACGCGCCCGCGGCGGCGGCGAGGAGGGCGCCCGCAAGGCGCTCCAGCGGGTCACCGACCAGCTCGCCGGGCGGCTGAACAGCGCCGGCTTCGACGCGACGGTGCTCGACGAACGCGAACTGATCGCCGCGCTCGCCATCTCCACCTGCGTCAACCCGCTGGCCACGGCCGGCCGCCAGGGCAGCGGCGTCGGCAGCGGGCGGCGCGCCCAGGAGGGCAACCGCTTCTGGCGGGTCGACGACCGGTGGCACAGCACCTACTGGATCTCCCGCTGGCCGCAGCTCGGCCGCCCCGGCGGCGCCCCCGGCCGGATCGCCGTCCCCGACCTGGTGAACCTGCTCACCGGCGCACCGGCGCTGGCGAGCACCTTCAGCCTCACCGCCGGGCACGGCACCGGCGGCTCGGTGACGATCAGCGGCCACGTCCGGGTGACCGGGCGCAGCGAGAGCGAGGCGGTCGGGATCGGGCGCCAGGTGGAGGCCCGGGCGCAGAGCACCGGCCTCGGACTGACCCGGCTCGACCTCGAACAGGGCCCCGGCGTGCTCGCCACCCTGCCGCTGGGAGGTGCTTCCTGATGGCGTACCAGGGCTACCGGGCCGTCGGCCCGACGCCCCGCGCGGAGCGGCAGCCGAGGGTCCGGCCCCGGCTGCTGCCCGGCTTCGGGCTGCGCGGCCCGCGCCGGGAGAAGCACGTGCTGACCGTCGGGGAGCTGGGCGCGCTGGCCTTCCCGGTCGGCGACGACGGTGTGCTGATCGGCGAGGACGTGCACCGGGGGCAGCCCGCCGTGCTCGGGCTGTTCCGGCCCGGCGCCTACGACCTGGTCCTGGTCGGCGGTGCGTGGACGGCGCAGGTCATCGCGCTGCGGGCGGCCGCGACCGGCGCCCGGGTCGCCGTCGAGACCGCCCGGGCCCACCTCTGGGGACCGCTGGCGCAGGCCGCGGGCGGCGGCCAGCCGTGCGTGACCGTCCACCAGGTCGGCCGGCTCGGCCCGCAGGGCGCCTCGGTCACCTCACCGGTGCTGGTGGTGCGCGACCTCGGCGCCCGCCCGCCGCGCAGCCGGCTCTCCGCCGCGCCCTGGCAGACCAGCCTGACCGTGCTGCCGTACCTGGGGCCGAACGCGGCCCAGGTCCTCAACACGGCCGACCTGGTCGGGGTGCAGCGGGTCTCGCCGCAGGAGGCCGAGCTGATCGGCCGGGTGCTGTCCCTCGGCCCGCAGGAGGTGGGAGCGCTGCCCGCCCTCGCCGAGGACCTGACGCTCTGGACGACCCGGATGAGCCGGCAGTACGTACGGGTCGTCGCCGGGCAGGCGGAACAGCAGCTCCTGGGCGGCCCGCGCCGGATCGACTGACCCGGCCGGTCCCGGTCACGGCCCGGTCGGAGATGAGATACCGCCTTCAGCGGGGGGTGGCTCACGGCCTAGGCTGTGATGCGGCAACGGCACCGCGAACATGCGGCGGCGAACACGAGGGAGCCCTAGGTGAGTAGCGATCGGGACGGCGTCTACGTCGGCGACAACGCGGCGGAGGACGACGACGACTGGTCCGACGCGCCCGATTACACCCCTCCGTCCTGGTACGTGCAGACGGACGCCCAGGGCGCGCCGTCGGCGGTTCCTGCTCCTGCTCCTGCCCCTGCTCCCGCTCCGGTACCTGCCCAGGCTCCGGCGGCTCCCGCGCCGGCCGTCGAGCCCGTCGCGCAGCCGCACGCCCAGCCCCAGGTCCAGGTCCAGCCCCAGCCGCAGGTCCAGCCCCAGCCGGTCGCCGCACCGGCACCCGCACCCGCACCGGTCGCCCCGGCCGTACCCGCCAGCCAGGTCGCGGCGCAGCACGTCCCGTTCGCCGCACCGCCCGCCGACCCGGCCGTCCCCGTTCCCGTCCCGGCGCCCGCGCCCGCGCCCGCGCCCGCACCCGCGCCGCACGCGGAGCAGCCGCCGGTGACCGCCCAGCCGTGGCAGCCGGCCGATCCGTCGGTCCAGCCGCAGGCCTTCCCCGGGCCGCCGGCCCCCGCCCCGGCACCGGCGCCGCAGCCGGCCCCGTACCCGGACCCCCAGCAGCAGGCCGCGGCCTACCCGCCGGCCCATCAGCAGCCGCAGCCCTACCCGCAGCAGGCCCACCAGCAGGCCCAGCCGCCGCAGGACCCGCAGGCCGCCGCGTGGGCCGCCGCCCAGCAGGCCGCGGCCCAGCAGCCCGGCCCGCACCCGGCGGCCCCGCAGCCCGCGCCGGCCGACCCGCGCGCCGCCGGCTGGCCGCAGCCCAACGCCTACCAGCAGCAACCCCCGCAGCCCGGCCCCGCCCAGCCCTGGCAGCAGCAGCCCGACGCTCCGCAGGCACCCGCCGCGATCCAGCAGTCCGGCGCCCCGCAGCAGACCGCGCACGGCGCGCCGCTCGGCTACACGGCCGCCGTCGAGCTCTCCTCGGACCGCCTGCTGCGCAGCCAGCCGAAGCAGCAGCGCCAGCAGCCGCGGTTCCAGTTCGGCGGCAAGGCCGCCGCCGCGGAGAAGGCCCGCAAGCTGGAGATCATCCGCACCCCGGTGCTCAGCTGCTACCGGATCGCCGTGATCAGCCTCAAGGGCGGCGTCGGCAAGACCACGACCACCACCGCCCTCGGCGCGACGCTGGCCAGCGAGCGCCAGGACAAGGTGATCGCGATCGACGCCAACCCGGACGCCGGCACGCTCGGCCGCCGGGTCAAGCGGCAGACCGGCGCGACCATCCGCGACCTGGTGACGGCCATCCCGCACCTGCGCAGCTACATGGACATCCGCCAGTTCACCTCGCAGGACCTGCACTCGGGCCTGGAGATCCTGGCGAACGACGTCGACCCGGCCGTCTCGACGACCTTCAACGACTCGGACTACCGGCAGGTCATCGACGTGCTGGGCCGCCAGTACCCGATCATCCTGACCGACTCGGGCACCGGCCTGCTGTACAGCGCGATGCGCGGGGTGCTGGACCTCGCCGACCAGCTGATCATCGTCTCCACCCCCAGCGTGGACGGCGCCTCGTCCGCCTCGACCACGCTGGACTGGCTCTCCGCGCACGGCTACGCCGATCTGGTGCAGCGTTCGATCACGGTGGTCTCCGGGGTCCGCGAGACCAGCAAGATGATCAAGGTCGAGGACATCGTCGCGCACTTCCAGACCCGCTGCCGCGGCGTGGTCGTGGTGCCGTTCGACGAGAGCCTGGCGGCCGGCGCCGAGGTCAACCTCGACATGATGCGGCCCAAGGTCCGCGAGGCGTACTTCGACCTGGCCGCGCTGGTCGCCGAGGACATCGTCCGCGCCCAGCAGGCCGCCGCCCAGCAGTCGAGCTGGCAGCAGCCGGCCGCGGCGCAGCAGTACGCCGCCGCGCAGCAGCCCTACGCCCCGCAGCAGCCCCAGCCCCAGCCCCACCCGGACCCGAACCAGCAGCCGTACCCCCAGCAGCCCGGACAGCCGGGGCAGCCGTGGCAGCAGCCGGGCCCCCAGCCCGCCCCCGGCGCACCCTGGGCGCAGCAGCCGGGCCAGACCCCGCCGCCGGCCGGCTACGGCTACCCGCCGCAGGGGCAGCCCCAGCCGGCCCCGGAGTGGCAGCAGCAGCCGCAGCAGCCCGCGCCGCCGGCCGGGGGCTACGGCTACCCGCACCCCCAGGGCGGTGAGCAGCCGCAGCAGCAGCCGCCCGCAGGGTACGGCTACCCGCCGCCGCCCGCCCCGCCGCAGCAGTAGTAGACGGCAGCAGCAGCACCGCGGACATGCGCGAGGGCCCGCCGACCGGAGTCGGCGGGCCCTCGCGCGCGGGGCGGGCGGATCAGCCGGCGTCGGTCAGCTCGCGCGACCGCTTCACGTCGTCGGCCATCCGGTCCAGCAGCGCCTCGATCGAGTCGAACTTCTCCATGCCGCGCAGGTACACGAGGAAGTCCACGGCCGCGTGCAGCCCGTAGAGGTCCAGCCCGACCCGGTCGATGGCGTACGCCTCGACGGTCCGGGCGGTGCCGTCGAAGGTCGGGTTGGTACCGACCGAGATGGCCGCCGGCATCCGCTCCCCGTCCGCCGTCAGCCAGCCCGCGTAGACCCCGTCGGCCGGGATCGCGCTGTGCGGCACGGTGTCCACGTTGGCGGTCGGGTAGCCCAGCTCGCGGCCGCGCTGCGCGCCGCGCACCACCACGCCCTCCACCCGGTGCGGGCGGCCCAGCACCTCGCCGGCCCCGGCCACGTCGCCGGACGCGACCAGCCGCCGGGTCAGCGTCGAGGAGAACGGCTCGCCGTCCCCCGCCGCCCCGCGCACCTGGAGGTCGACCACCTCGACGCCGCAGTCGGCCGCCCGGCCCAGCTCGGCAAGCAGCGCGACGTCGCCGGCCGCCCGGTGGCCGAAGCGGAAGTTCGGCCCCTCGACGACCAGGCACGCGTGCAGGGCGTCCACCAGCACCTGCCGGAAGAACTCCTCCGGGGACTCCTTCGAGAACTCCGTGGTGAACGGCAGCACCAGGACGGCGTCCACGCCGAGCTCCTCGATCAGCTCCGCACGGCGGGGCTGCGGGGCCAGCAGCGGCGGGTGGCTGCCCGGGCGGACCACCTCGCTGGGGTGCGGGTCGAAGGTGACCACGACCGAGCGGACACCGAGTTCGCGGGCGCGCTCGACCGCCCGGTCGATGATCAGCTGGTGTCCGCGGTGCACTCCGTCGAACGAGCCGATGGTGACGACGCTGCGTCCCCAGTCACCGGGGATCTCCTCCAGGCCACGCCAGCGCTGCACCCTGACCGCTCCTTGTTCCGTACGACGCGTACCTTCTGTACGCTCAAACGCTCAAAACCCGAACCCCTATAGCGTGCCATGCGCCTGTCCGGAGTTCGGCACCGGAAGGCGGGTTGGGCGCACGGCCGGGTGCCGGGCCCCGGCGGCGGGTGTCCGGAGCGCCCCCGGGCCCGCCCCGCACCCGGCGCCCGGCCCGCCGTCGAGCCCGCCGTCGCGGGCCACCTCGTGGCCGGCCGCGCAGTCGACCCGGCGCCCGGCGCCGCCCGGCGCTCCGCGTCGGTTGCCGCGTACTGCGGATCCCGGCCCGCCGCCACCAGGGCACGGAACCGGTCCAGCCGGGGACCGCCCGGGCGGGCGGGGCGGCCGTCCTCCGGCCACCGTGCCAGCAGCTGCGCGAACGCCGCCGACCGGCCGGCGCAGCGCACCAGCAGCCCGTCCGCGTCCGGCAGCCCGGCAGCCGCCCGGACCAGCACCGACCTGGCCCGGGCCGGCCGCTCGGCCGCGCAGTGCTCGGCGAGCGCGGCCACGGCGGCGGCCAGCACCTCCGGGTCGCCCTCGGTGGCCAGCAGGGTGTCCAGCAGCTCGCAGCGCAGGGCGTCCGCCACCGGGTCGGCCACCGGGCGGGACAGCACCTCGGCGAACGGCCTGCGGACGGCCGCGGCCCGGGCGGCCAGCCCGCTGCTCAGCAGCACCCGCAGCTCCAGCCGGGCGACCGCGCCCTCGACGGCCCCGCCGGCCAGCCGGCGGCCCAGGTAGTCGACGGCCACCGGCCCGGCCAGCGCCGGGCGCTCGCGCAGCAGCCGGGCCGCCAGCTCGGCGCCCCGCCGGACGGCCAGTGGTGACCGGGCGTCCGCCAGCACCCGGAGCGTCCCGGCGACCGGCGGCCCGGCGACGGACGCCCCGGGGAGCGGTGCCCCGGTGGCCGAAGGCCCCGCGACCGACGGCCCCGCCACCCACGGTCCCGCGAGCGGTGCCCCGGCGACCGGCCGTTCGGGGCGGGCCCCCCGCTCCGGCCCGTCCAGCCGGGCGGCGAGCGCGGCCAGGACCGGTTCCGGGTCGCTCTCCAGGGCGGGGGCCAGCGCCTGCGCGGTCAGGAAGCGGTCCTCCCCGCTCCGGTACGCGGCCAGCGCCGCCGGCAGGTGGGCCGCCCGGGTCCGCGGGTCCCGGACCAGCAGGGCGAGCGCGGCACCGTGCAGGGCCGGCTCGTCCTCCCGGGCCAGCAGGGCCAGCGCGGTGAACCGGAGCAGCTCCGGCCCGGCACCGCTCGCGTACGGGGCGACGCGCAGCGCGTGCACGGCGGCGGCGACATGGCGTTCGGGCCGCGGGTCGTGGCTCCAGCGGTCCACCGCCCGGCAGAGCGCCGAGGGCTCCTCGGCGGCCAGGACGGCGAGCAGCGCGTCCGCCCTCGGGTGCGCCGCTCCGGCCAGCGCTTCGGTCAACTCGTCCAGGGCCAGGGCGCGGTGGGCGTACAGCAGGTCGTGGGCGAGGTCGGCGACGGTGCCGCCGGGGCGGGCGGGCAGGCCGCGCGGATCGTCGAACCAGGCACAGAGCAGCGGGAGGACAGCGGACGTGTCTGCGCGGAGCCGGCCGGCCACCGCGGCGAGGAACCGCCGGTCGGGGCCGTCGGCGGCCACCAGCCGCCGGTAGAGGGCGAGTTCGCGATCGACGGGCAGGCCGAGGCCGGCCCAGAACGCCGGTCCGAACCGGCCGAGCCCGGCCGCCGGGAGCTGCTCGAACCCGCCTGCCTCCGCGGCGCGTTCGACGATCCGGTCGGCCAACTGGCCGAGCAGTGCCCGGTGTTCGGCGAGGTCCGGGCTGGCGGCCAGGCCCGCGGTGAGCAGCCGCCCGGCCCACCAGCCGGGTTCGCTGCCGGGCGGGCGCAGGTCCAGGGCCCGCCAGATCCGGTGCAGCCACGGGTCCAGCGCCGGCGCGCCCCAGGTGTCGGCGAGCCGCCGGAGCGCGGCGGCCACCGGGCCGACCCGGCAGCGCGGCACCGCCCGGACCTCCCCGGAGGGGCGGGTGTCCTCGGTCTCGCCGAGCAGCAGCCGCAGCGCCGCGTCGAGGTCCAGGTGCAGGCCCTGCAGCCAGTCGGCGAACTCGCCGTGCGCGAAGCGGTAGCCGGGCCCGGCCGGCACGAACAACCCCTCCGCCAGGACGGCCGCGGCCCAGCCGCCGGCGGCGGGGAACAGCTCCTCGAACGCCGCCCGGCCCAGTCCGCCCGGCTCCGCGCCGAGCATCCGGCGGGCCGCCTCGTGCACCCGGCCCGCCACCGCCGCCGCCAGCCGCCGTACCCGCCCGTGCCCGGCCGGGCGGACGGCGCCCCGCCGGTGGGCGCCCGGCCGACGGGGCCGGCCGTCCTCGACGAGCCGCTGGGCGGCCCGCAGGCAGCACAGGTCGAGGTGGGCGGCGAACAGCTCGCCGCGCCGGGCGGGCTCCCCGCGCAGGCCCTCCGCCCACAGCTCCCCGGCCAGCCGGACCGCGAGCGGGTGCCGGGCGTCCGCGTCCTCCGGCCAGCCCGGCGGCAGCCCGTACCGGCGGCGGACCCGGTCCGCCGCCTCGGCCGGGAGCGGCCCCAGCCGGCGGACCACGACCCGGACGGCGAGGGCGGCCGGCGCCGTCCCGCCGTACCGGGCCGCCGGCTCGTCGTACCGGGCCGCCGGCTCGCCCTCCGGGCCGGAGCAGCCCGCACCGCCCGGCCCGGGCGCCGGGAGGTCCGGCTCGCCCACCGGGACCAGGAACTCCCCCTCGCCGCCGCCCGGCGCCAGCCGCTCCCAGGCCTCCTCCCCGCAGGCCGTGAGCAGTCGCGCGCCGCAGGCGCCCAGCCACCGTGCGGCCGCCCGCAGCCAGTCGGCGTCGAGCGGCGCCGGTGCCTCCTCGGGCCCGTCCAGCACCACCAGCAGCGGCCGGCCGGCCGCCGCGCAGAGCGCGGCCACCTCGCCCGGCCCGGGCGGCGGCGGGCTCTCCAGCTCCGCCGCGGCGGCGGCGAGCGCCCGCTCCACGGCGTCCGGGAGCGAGTCGCCCCCGGCGCCCAGGTCGGCGCCGCGCAGCCAGAGGGTGGGCCTCGGGTGCTCCCCTCCGCCGCGCCGGACGGCGAGGGCCGCCAGCTCGGTGCTCCGGCCCGATCCGGGCGCCCCCACCAGCGCGACGACCCCCGCCCCGGCCGCGTCCCCGAGCGGACCGCCCGCACGGCCGCCACCGTCGTCACGGCCGTCGCCGCCGTCGCCGCCGGGCCACTCCCCCAGCCCGTCCGGCCGGTCCACCCGGTCGGCCGCCAGCGCGGCCACCCGCCCGGGCCCCGCACCGGCGGCGGCCAGCTGGGCCGAGGCCAGCCGGAGCACCCCGGCCAGGTTGAGCGCGCTGCCGTACGCCGGCACACCGGCCGCGTTGCGGGCGAGTGCCCCGGCCAGCTCCGTCCCGCCGTCCCCGTCGTCCCCGCCACTGCCACCGCCGGCGGCCGTCCCCGCCGGCGCCACCGGTACGGCGAGCGGCGGGCCCGGCCTGCCGGGGGCGCGCAGCGCGGGCGCGACCACGGCGACCACCGCGCCGCTGCGGGCGTCCAGCACCGGCGCGCCGGCCGGCACCGCGGCCGCGCCGCCGGGTGACGGCACGTCGAGCCGCAGGGCGCCGCCGATCAGGTGGAAGCGGTCCGCCCACCCGTAGACGGCGCCGGTGGTCACGGCCACACCGCAGCGCAGCAGCACCGTCCGCCCGTCGGCACGGCCGTCCGCCCAGACCGGTACGGGCACCAGCAGCACGTCCCCGGCCTCCGCCCCGGGGACCGCCCCGACCGGCAGCGGTGGCACCGGGACCCCGCCGACGGTGTCGGTGCGCAGCAGGGCGAGGCCGTGCCCGGGCAGCTCCCGGACGTGGTCCGGGCCGAGGACACGGGTCTGGCCGCCCGGGGTGTGCAGGACGATCCGGTCGAGGCCGGCGACGGTCTCGTGAGCGGTGAGGACGGTGCCCTGCGGGTCGACCACGAAGCCGAGTCCGCGCGGCCGGCCGTCCCGGTCGCGGATCCGCAGCAGTCGGCGGCCCGGGTCGCCCGCCGCCCCGTCGTCCGCCGGCAAGCCCAGGAAACCCAGCAGTCCCGGCATTCGTGCAGCCCTCCCGGCAGGGCCGGCCGGCCCCGGAGTGGACGCGTCGCGGCGACCTGCTCGCCGCCCGGGAGCCTGCCCGGCACGGGTGCGGACCGACCGTGCCCACGCCGTTCACGACCGCCGTTCACCTCGCGCGCTCCCCCGTGCGGGTGAACTTCCGGCCCCAACGGCCCCCACCCGCCCCCGTCCCGGCCCCCGCGCCCGCGTCCACGCCCGCGCACGAGCCCGCGCACGAGCCCGCACCCGCGCACGCACCCGGCCGCAGCCCGCCCGAAGGAACCCCACCCGCCGCGAGCCCCGCGCACGGAAAGGGCGGGGCCCCGGGAGCCGACAGCTCCCGGGGCCCCGCCAGCGGACCGCTCCGGCTCAGCCCACGAAGACGGCGACCGGCTTGGCCTGGCCGCCCTTCTCCTCCACCAGCGCGAGGAACCCGCCGTCCGGCCCGAACACCGCGATCGGCCCGTCCACGCCCAGCCCGGGCGCCTTCAGCCGGGCGCCGTGCGACAGCTGCTTCGCCTGGTCGGCGTCGAGGTCCCAGCGCGGGAACGCGGCCGCCGCGGCCGCGCCGATCGGCAGCACCTCCAGCGGCGCCCCGGCGCCCCCGGTGACCGCCTCCTCCAGCTCCTCCAGGGTCCGCGCCGACTCCACCCCATACGGGCCGACCCTGGTGCGCCGCAGCGCGGTCAGGTGCCCGCCGACGCCGAGCCCGGCGCCGAGGTCGCGGGCCAGCGCCCGGATGTAGGTGCCGGAGGAGCACTCCACGGTGACGTCCAGGTCGACCACCGGCGTGCCGTCCTCGGCGACGGCGGCGCGCTGCTCGTGGACGGTGAAGGAGTGGATCGTGGTCGGCCGGGCGGCGAGCTCGAAGTCCTCGCCCTCGCGCACCCGCGCGTACGACCGTTTGCCGTCGATCTTGATCGCGCTGACCTTGGACGGCACCTGCATGATCTCGCCGGTGAGCGCGGCGATCCCGGCGTCGATGTCCTCCCGGCGCACCGCGTCGGCCGGGGTCGAGGCGGTGACCTCGCCCTCCCGGTCGTCGGTGACGGTGGTCTGGCCGAGCCGGATGGTCGCCTCGTAGGTCTTGGCGGTCAGCATCAGGTGTCCGAGCAGCCGGGTGGCCCGTTCGACGCCGATCACCAGCACGCCGGTGGCCATCGGGTCGAGGGTGCCGGCGTGGCCGACCTTCCGCGTCCCGGCCAGCCACCGCAGCTTGGCGACCACCCCGTGCGAGGTGATGCCCTCCGGCTTGTCGACGATGACCAGGCCGTCCGGACCGGTGCCTTTGCGCTTCATCGGGTTCTTTCTCTGAGGATGGTCAACTACACGGGCGGCCGACCACGCGCACCGACCGCACGGGTCGCGTGCGCGGGTCCGCCGCCCGGCCGCCGCCGCGGAGGGCCGCCGCACGGCTCCACCGCACCGGTGCACCGCACGCCGCCCCCCGGCGGCCTGGGCCGCGTCCGGTGGACCGGCCCGGGTCCGCGCCGGTCCACCCGACGCGGCCTACACGGGCCGCAGCGCGGCCCGGAACCGCTCCACCACGGCGGCGACGTCCTCCCGGACGGAGAAGCCCGCCGCGAAGGTGTGCCCGCCGCCGCCGAGCGCGGTGCAGGCGGCCGCGACGTCCACCGCGCCCTTGGAGCGCGAGGAGCCGCGCAGCGTGCCGTCCGGGTCCTGCTTGAGCACCAGCGCCACCTCGGCCTCGGCCGGGCGGCGCAGGATGTCGATCAGGCCCTCGATCTCCTCGACGGTGACGCTGAACAGCACCAGGTCCTGGTAGGGCACCCAGGTCCACACCAGGCCGAGCCCGTGGGCCGCCTCCGGCTCGTAGACGGCCCGGTCCAGCGCGCCCGCCAGCACCTTGAGGTAGCCGAAGGAGGAGGTGTCCCACAGCTGCCGGGAGATCAGGTCCTGCCGGATGCCGGTGGCCAGCAGCCGGGCGGCGAGTTCGTGGGTGGCGGGCGTGGTGGCCCGGTACTTGAACGAGCCGGTGTCGGTCGCGACCCCGGTGTAGAGGCAGGTGGCCAGGTCCTGGTCCAGCTCGACGCCGAGCCGGCGCAGCAGCTCGTCCACCAGGACGGCGGTGGCCGGGGCGCCCGGGTCGATCAGCTGGTGGGTGCCGAAGCCGGGGTTGGAGGCGTGGTGGTCGAAGACCACCAGCACCGGCGCGGCGAAGGCCTTGCCGTGCAGCAGGCCGAGCCGGCTCTCCGCGGCCACGTCGAAGCAGAGCACCAGCTCCGGGGTGTCGGGCACCTCGGAGGCCGGCACGATCAGCTCCTGGCCCGGCAGGAACGCCAGCGACTCGGGCACGACCTGCGGGTCGTCGCCGAAGGAGACCCGCACCTCCTTGCCGAGGCCGCGCAGCGCCAGCCCGGCCGCCAGGGCCGAGCCGAGCGCGTCGCCGTCCGGGCAGATGTGGCAGACCAGGTCGACGGAGCGGGCCCGCCCGATCTCCGCCACCACCTGCTGCCAGACCAGCTCGAAGCCGCTCTCCTCGGCGCGCGGCCCCGGAAGCACCGCGAGGGCACCCTCCACCGTGTCGGTGGAGGATGCCCCCGTGGCCGTACCGGCCGTGGTCGTACCGGTTGTCGAACCGGCCTCCGCCGGCTCACCCGCCATGACTACTCGTCCTCGTCGTCACGCTCGGACGCCGGGACCTTGTACGGGTCCGCGTCGCCGGCGTAGGCCGCGCCCGCGGCCGTGGTGCGCACCGCGGCGTCGATGGCCCTGGCCCGGTCGAGCAGGTCGTCGATGTTCCGGGCGTTCTCCGGCAGTGCGTCCGCGACGAAGGTCAGCGTCGGGGTGAAGCGCACCCCGGTCTGCTTGCCGACCTCGGAGCGGAGCACGCCCTTGGCGCTCTCCAGCGCGGCGGCCGTGGCCTCGCGCTCGGTCTCGTCACCGAAGACGGTGTAGAAGACGGTGGCCTCGCGCAGGTCGCCGGTCACCCGCGCGTCGGTGATGGTCACGAACCCCAGCCGGGGGTCCTTGATCCGTCGCTCCAGGGTCTGGGCGACGACCACCTGGATGCGGTCGGCGAGCTTGCGCGCCCTTGCGGTGTCGGTCACGTTGCCTCCTCGTGCAGTGGGCCGGGTACTCGGGCATGCTGCTCGCCCGTCGGGGCCCCTGCCCCAAAGTACCGGCCCGCGCCCAGCCTTGTGGGCGCTCTCGGTCCTGATCTGTGTGAGAACGGCGACTCGCGCCGGCCTGCTCCGCAGATCTCATTCATCGTCGTCGTTGTGGTAGCGCCTCCTGGCGGAGAGCAGCTGAACCTCGGGGCGGCCGGCGACCAACCGCTCACAGCTGTCCAGGACCTCGGTGACGTACCCGGCCTCGCCGGACACCACCGCGAGGCCGATCTCGGCCCTGCGGTGCAGATCCTGGTTCCCGGTCTCGGCAGCGCACACGCTGTACTTGCGCTGCAGTTCGGCCACGATGGGCCGCACGATCGACCGCTTCTCCTTGAGCGAGTGGACGTCGCCCAGGAGCAGGTCGAAGGTGAGTGTTCCCACGAACATGTGTGACAGGTCTCGCCGACCTGAAGGCCTCGGGGACAGCCCTGACCGGGCTGGTGCCGGCGATTGCCCGGCACCCCAGGACCCTACACAGCGAGACCGGGGCCGGTCGACGGGAATTCCACCCGTCGACCGGCCCCGGACACCACTCGCTTACGCGCGCGGCTTCTCGCGCATCTCGTAGGTCTCGATGACGTCGTCGACCTTGATGTCGTTGAACGACCCGAGCGTGACACCGGCCTCGAAGCCCTCGCGGACCTCGGTCGCGTCGTCCTTGAAGCGGCGCAGACCCTCGATGGTGAGGCTCTCCGCCACGACCTTGCCGTCGCGGATGAGGCGGGCCTTGGCGTTGCGGCGCAGCAGGCCCTCGCGGACCAGGACACCGGCGATGTTGCCGAACTTGGAGGAGCGGAACACCTCGCGGATCTCCGCGGAGCCGAGGCGAACCTCCTCGTACTCCGGCTTGAGCATGCCCTTGAGGGCGTTCTCGATCTCCTCGATCGCCTGGTAGATGACCGAGTAGTACCGGACGTCCACGCCTTCCTTGTCGGCCGCGGCGCGCGCACGACCCTCCGCGCGCACGTTGAAGCCGATGATGATGGCGTCCGAGCCCATCGCCAGGTCCACGTCGGACTCGGTGATGGCACCCACACCGCGGTGCAGGACCCGGAGCTCGACCTCCTCGCCCACGTCCAGCTTGACGAGGGCGTCCTCGAGGGCCTCGACCGAACCGGAGACGTCACCCTTGATGATGAGGTTGAGCTGCTCGATGGAGCCGGCGGCGATGGCCTTGTCCAGGTCCTCCAGGGACACCCGGACCCGACGCTGCGCGAAGGCGGCGTTGCGGTCGCGGGCCGAGCGCTTCTCGGCGATCTGGCGGGCGGTGCGGTCCTCGTCGACGACGATGAAGCTGTCGCCGGCGCGGGGCACCGAGGTCAGACCGAGCAGCAGCACCGGGCGGGACGGGCCGGCCTCGGCGAGGCTGTTGCCGTTCTCGTCCAGCATCGCGCGGACGCGGCCGTAGGCGTCGCCGACCACGATCGAGTCGCCGACGCGGAGGGTACCGCGCTGCACGAGCACGGTCGCCATGGCGCCGCGGCCCTTGTCGAGGTGGGCCTCGATGGCGATGCCCTGCGCGTCCTGGTCGGGGTTGGCCCGCAGGTCGAGCGAGGCGTCCGCGGTGAGGACCACGGCCTCCAGCAGCTGGTCGATGTTGAGACCCTGGCGCGCGGAGATGTCGACGAACATGGTGTCGCCGCCGTACTCCTCGGCCACCAGACCGAACTCGGTCAGCTGACCGCGGACCTTGGTCGGGTCGGCGCCCTCGACGTCGATCTTGTTGACGGCGACCACGATCGGCACACCCGCGGCCTTGGCGTGGTTCAGCGCCTCGACCGTCTGCGGCATGACACCGTCGTTGGCCGCGACCACCAGGATCGCGATGTCGGTGGACTTGGCACCACGGGCACGCATGGCGGAGAACGCCTCGTGACCCGGGGTGTCGAGGAAGGTGATCGGGCGCTCTTCGCCGTTCACCGTCGTCGCCACCTGGTAGGCACCGATGTGCTGGGTGATGCCACCGGCCTCGCCGGCCACCACGTTGGACTTGCGGATCGCGTCCAGCAGGCGGGTCTTACCGTGGTCGACGTGACCCATGACGGTGACGACCGGCGGGCGCGCGGCCAGCTGGTCCTCGTCGCCCTCGTCGGCACCGAAGTCGATGTCGAACGACTCCAGCAGCTCGCGGTCCTCGTCGTCCCGGCTGACGATCTCCAGGACGAAGCCCATCTCGTCCGCCAGCAGCTGCAGCGTGGCGTCGGAGACCGACTGGGTCGCGGTGACCATCTCACCGAGGTTGAACATGACGGAGACGAGCGCGGCCGGGTTGGCGTTGATCTTCTCCGCGAAGTCCATCAGCGAGGCGCCGCTCGACAGGCGAACGGTCTGGCCGTTGCCGCGAGGCAGCATCACACCGCCGACGGACGGGGCCTGCATGGCCTCGTACTCCTGGCGCTTCGCCCGCTTCGACTTGCGACCACGGGCCGGACGGCCACCGGGGCCACGGCCGAAGGCACCCTGCGTGCCACCACGGCCGGCCGGGCCGCCGGGACGGCCGCCGAAGCCGCCGGGACGCGGGCCGAAGCCACCGCCGCCACCGGGGGCACCGCCACCGGGACGGGGGCCGCCGAAGCCGCCACCGGCCGGACGCGAGCCCGGACCGGCCGGACGACCGGCGAAGCCGGGACGGGCGCCACCGGCGCCACCCGGACCGCCCGGACGGCCACCGGGGCCACCCGGACCACGGCCACCCGGGCCGGGACGCGGGCCCGGACCGGCCGGACGCTGGGGCATCATGCCCGGGTTCGGACGCGGCATGCCCGACGGGGTCGGACGCGGGCCGGCCGGACGCGGCATGCCGTCGGGACGCGGGGCGCCACCCGGACGGGGGGCACCGGCACCCGGGGCACCGGGAGCGCCGCCACCCGGACGCGGACGGTCGCCACCGGGGCGCGGGGCACCGGCACCGGGCGCACCGGCACCCGGACGCGGACGGTCGCCACCCGGACGGGGAGCGCCGCCACCGGGCGCACCGGCACCCGGACGCGGACGGTCGCCACCGGGGCGCGGACGGTCGCCGCCCTGGCCGCCCGGACCGGCCGGACGCGCACCGGGCGCGGCCGGACGACGGTCACCGGGGCGGGCCATGCCGGTCGCACTGCCCGAGGTGAAGGGGTTGTTGCCCGGACGCGGGCCGGCCGGGCGCGGGCCCGGACGGGCGCCGCCGCCGGCGGGGGCGCCGCCGGCCGGACGGGCGGCCTGCGGGGCCTGCGAGGCCGGGCGCGGAGCCTGGGTCTCACCCGACGCCGGGGCCGGCGAGGAGAACTCGGCCGCCGGGGCGGCCGGGGCCGCGGGAGCGGCCGGACGCGCCGGGCGCGGGCCCGGAGCGGGGGCGCCGCCGGCCGGCTTCGGCGCGGCGGGGGCGGCCGGGGCGGCGGGTGCCGCGGCGGCCGGGGTCGGACGGGGGGCCGGAGCCGCGGCAGGGCGCGGACCCGGGGTGGGCGCACCCGGCTTGGGTGCGGCCGCACCGGCGGCGGAGCCACCGGCGGGCTGGGGCGCCGCGGGCTTCCGCGGGCCCGGCTTGGCAGCGGAACCACCACCGGTGGGGGCCACTCCCAGCGCGTCAGTCAACTTGCGTACGACCGGCGCCTCGATGGTCGAGGACGCCGAACGGACGAACTCACCCAACTCGGTGAGCTTGGCCATCACGGCCTTGCTCTCCAAACCGAGCTCCTTGGCGAGTTCGTAAACCCGGACCTTAGCCACTTCACTCCTGTCTATGAGTCCGGGGGGTCTCGTCCGCCGGACCGTCGCTACTTCATGGGCGTACCCATCGCGTACTCATCGCGTACTCATCGAGTGCTCATCGCAATCTCGACCTACTTCCACATCGCGAGGTACCTGACTGGTGGCACGGCGTGCGGCTGCCCGTCTGCCGTGCTTGTTGCGGTGGTTCTCCGCCGCGCGAGCGGCGGCCGTTACGAGGGGGTGCCCCACCGGACCTGGCCTGGGAAGCTCAGGGCTCCGGGGTGTCGCCCGCCCGTTCCCCGATGTACTCGCGGAGCCGCTCGGTGTCGAGCGCGCCCTGGAGCCGGAAGGCCCGGGGGAACGCCCGGCGGCGGACCGCGAGGTCGAGGCAGGCCGGTTCGGGGTGCAGGTGTGCGCCCCGGCCCGGCAGTGCGCCACGGGGATCGGGGACGCAGACGCCCTCGACCGCCGTGACACGCAACAGCTGGTGCTTGGCCGCGCGCTTGCGGCAGCCCACGCAGGTGCGTTCCGGGCGTGCTCGGACATGCGTCCGGCCAGACAAAGGCAAGTCTACCCCTCCGAAGGGACATGGCGCCGCCCCGCCGATCCGGGGAGGACCGGCGGGAGGCATCTACAACGCTGCTACTCGCCCGAGGATTCCCGACCACCGGCCTCGGAACGGCCCTCGGGGCGGCCCTCGGACTGGCCCTCGGTGTCCGGGCGGATGTCGATCCGCCAGCCGGTGAGACGGGCGGCGAGGCGGGCGTTCTGCCCCTCCTTGCCGATCGCCAGCGACAGCTGGTAGTCCGGCACGATCACCCGTGCGGAGCGCTGCTGGAGGTCCACGATCTCCACACTGGTCACCCGCGCGGGGGACAGCGCGGCCGCGACCATCTCCCGCGGGTCCTCCGACCAGTCGACGATGTCGATCTTCTCGCCGTGCAGCTCGCCCATCACGGCGCGCACCCGGGAGCCCATCGGGCCGATGCAGGCGCCCTTGGCGTTCAGGCCCTGACGGCGCGACCACACGGCGATCTTGGTGCGGTGGCCGGCCTCGCGGGCGATCGCCGCGATCTCCACGCTGCCGTCCGCGATCTCCGGGACCTCCAGCGCGAACAGCTTCTTGACCAGGCTCGGGTGGGTCCGGGACAGCGTCACCGAAGCGCCGCGGACGCCCCGGCGGACCGCCACGACGTAGCACTTGAGACGGGTGCCGTGCCGGTAGTCCTCGCCCGGGACCTGCTCCTGCGGCGGCAGGATGGCCTCCAGCTTGCCGATGTCGACCAGCACGTTCTTCGGGTCGTTGCCCTGCTGGACGACACCGGTGACGATGTCGCCCTCCTTGCCCGCGTACTCGCCGAAGGTCTGGTCGTCGGCGGCGTCGCGCAGCCGCTGCAGCATCACCTGCATGCCGATGCTGGACGCGATCCGGCCGAAGCCGCTCGGGGTGTCGTCGAACTCCTTCGGCTCGACGCCCTCGTCCAGCTCCGCCGGGTCCTCGGTGGCCCACACGGTCACGTGGCCGGACTTCCGGTCGAGGTCGACCCGGGCGCGGCGGCGCGAGCCCTCGGTGCGGTGGTACGCGGTGAGGAGGGCCGACTCGATCGACTCGACCACCAGGTCGAAGGGGATGTTCTTCTCGCTGCTCAGCGCGCGCAGGGCACTCATGTCGATGTCCACGGCTACGCCTCCTCGTCTTTCGTCACGTTCATCATGGTGCGGTCGGTGCGCAGGTCCTCACTCCGCACCGTCCTCCCCCTCCTCCGAGGAGCCGGCCGCCGGGACGTCGTCCGCGTCCTCGGAGTCGTCCGCGAAGTCCGGGGCCGCGTCGAGGAGTTCCTCGTCCTTGCGGTTGAACTCCACCTGGACGCGCGCCCGGTCGACCTCGGTGTACTCCAGACGGCGCTCCTTGGGCCGGCCGCGGCCCTTCACGGGCTGCACCTCGACCAGCGCGCCGTCCTCGTCGGCCGACAGCACCCGGGCGACGATCTCCCCGCCGTCGACCAGGTGGATCTTGGCCAGTCGGCCCTCGGCGCGGATCCAGTGCCGCGGCGCGCCCAGCGGGCGCTCGGCACCCGGCGAACCGACCTCCAGCACGTACGCGCCGGCGCCCATCACGTCCGACTCGTCGAGGGCCGCACCGACCACCCGGCTGAACTCGGCGATGGCGTCGAGGTCCACGCCGCCGTCGGCGTCCACGTCGATCTGCACCTGGCGGCGGCTGCCCGCCTGGGTGACCTTGACGTCCTCCAGATCCAGGCCCGCCTGCGCGGCCAGCGGCTCCAGCAACGCACGCAGCCGGTCGGTGTGGGTGGTGCTCATCCGGGTGGACTCCTCGGCCGCGTGTGCTGTTGTCGGAAGGGCGCCCCGCACCCCCGGGCGCCGGTCCGGCGCACACCGGGTCGCGGCAGCTCGGCCCAAAGCCTAGCCGGTGAAGCGCCCAACCACCGATTCCGGACGGTGCGCGGCCGCCCGGCCCGGCGGCGGTGCGAGCAAGGTCACACCGGACCGGCGGCCGGGCCGGCAACGGAATCCGCGCCCGGGGACGTGAGGATTCTGTAATCATTCACGCCAATGAGGGCAGGCGGGCAGGCCGTCCTCCCGTACACGCCCCGGAGTGACGCCGATGCAGCCGCCCAGCCGACGGACCTTCCTGGCCCTCGGGCTGCTCCTCACCGCCGGCGGAGCCCTCACCGCCTGCACCGACGAGCCCGGCACCGGCCCCGGCACCGCCGGCGAGCGCCGCCGCCCCGACCCCGACGAGCCCGTCCGGCTGCGCGCCGTCGCCGCCACCGACACCCTGCTCGCCGGGTACGACGCGCTGCTCGCCGGAGCGGGCGCCGGGCAGGCGGCGCAGCTCCAGCCGCTGCGGGCCGAGGTGGTCCAGCACCGGGCCGCGCTGTCCGCCGGGCTGCCGGAGACCCCGGTCGGCCCCTCCGGCTCCGGGTCCGCCACTCCCCCGGCCACCGCCTCCGCCTCCGCTGCTGCCTCTGCCGCTGCGTCCGCCTCCGCTTCCGCTTCCGCGGCGTCCCCCGGTGCGCCCGGCTCCGCGGTGACCAGCGCCGCCACGCTCGCCTCGCTGGAACGGCAGACCGCCCAGGCCCGGCTGGCCGACCTCGGCGCCGCCTCCCCGCAGCTGGCCCGGCTGCTCGCCTCCGTCTCCACCGCCGGGGTGCTGCACGCCGTCGCCCTCGGCGACAGCCCGCCGCCGACCGTGCCGGCCCCGGCGCCCACCGACCCGCCCACGGGGCCCGCCACGAGCGCGTCCGGCTCCGCCGCCCCGTCCGCACCCGGCACCCCGGCCGCCGGCAGCTCCCCCGCCGGCACCCCGGCCGCCGGCGCGGAGACGGTCGCCGCGTTCCAGACGGCGCTCGGTGCCGAGCACGCCGCGATCTACGGCTACGGCGTGGTCGGCGCCCGCCTGCCCGACGACCAGCAGCGCACCGACGCCCGCACCGCGCTCGCCGCCCACCAGACCCGCCGCGACGCCTGGCAGCGGCTGCTCGGCGCGGCCGGCGCCACCCCCGGCGCCGCGGCGGCCGGCTACCAGCTGCCCTTCCCCGTCACCGACGCGGCCGGCGCCGCCCGCCTCGCCGCCCACGTCGAGACCCGGCTCACCACCGTCTACGCCGACCTGGTCGCCGCCGTCCCCGGCGCCCAGCGGACCACCGCCACCGACGCACTGCGCGAGTGCGCCCTCCGGGCCCGCCGCTGGGGCGCCGCCCCCACCCCGTTCCCCGGCCTCCCCGACCCCGCCGCGACCGCGTCGCCGACGGCCGGCGGAAGCACCTCCCCGACCCCGGCGGCCTCCCCCACCACCTGACCCGCCCCACCGTCCCGGGCCCGCCCCGCCGCTCACCGCCCGCCCCGGCCCCGCCCTTCCCGGCGGCGCTGACCTGCGCCTCCACCCCCGGGCCGGCCTCCCCCGGCCCGCGGCCGGGCTGCTCCGGCCCTTCCCCCGTCCGCTCCACTGACCTGCGGTTTCGCCCCCATGACCGACAATGGACGGGTAACACCACGGGGGAACGGCTACCGGAAGGCCAGCATGTCGGCAGCACCAGGGCAGATCACCGTCCCCGAGTGGCTGGCGCGGAGCGCCGCCGGACGGGGCGAGGAGGGGCGGCGCTGGCTGGCGGAGCTGCCCGAGCGGGTGGCCGCGCAGCTCGCCGGCCGGGACCTCACGCTGGAGCGGGTCCTCGACCCGGGCGGCAGCCTGAGCCTGGTCGCCTACGTGCACCGCGACGACCTCTCCCCCGCCGTCCTCAAGGTGGGCCTGCGCACCCCCGAGACCGCCCGCGAGCCCGACGCCCTCGCCGCCTGGGCCGGCCGCGGCGCCGTCCTGCTGCTGGAGGCCGACCCGGCCGAAGGGGTGCTGCTGCTGGAGCGGCTGCACGGCGAGATCCCGCTCCGCTCGCTGGCCGAGCCGAAGGCGATGCTGGAGGCGACCAGCCTGCTGCACCGGCTCTGGGTGCCGCTCCCCGGGGAGCACCCCTTCCCCGTCCTCGCCGACCACACGGCGGGCACCGCCGCGGCCCTGCGCCGCCACCGCGAACTGCCAGGCGCCGCCGAGGCCGACGCCCTCGTCGCCGAGGCGCTGGAGACCGCCGACGGACTGACCGCCTCGGCCGCCGAGGAGTTCCTGCTGCACGGCGACTTCCACCACGGCAACGTGCTCGCCGCCGACCGCGCGCCCTGGCTGGCGATCGACCCGCGGCCGCTGGCCGGCGAACGCGCCTACGACCTGGCCCGGCTGACGCTGGACCGGGCGGACACCCTGGTCGGCTCACCGGGCGTCCCGGCGGCCGTCCGGCGCCGGCTGCACCAGCTCGCCGACGCGCTGGAAGTGGACCGCGAACGGCTGCGCGGCTGGACGCTGGTGCGCGCCGTCGAGCTGGGGCTGGACGCCCTGGCGGCCGGACGCCGGCCCGACGCCGAGCTCTACCTGGAGTTCGCGGGCGCGCTCTGAGCCCGCCCGGGCGGCGCCTGCAGCGGCAGGCGGGCCCCCATCACCGCGTAGAGGCGGTCGGTGTTCGGGAAGTGCACCGCGCGGGCGAGGTCCCGGTAGCCGAGCGCGCGGTAGAGCCGTCGGGCGGGCGTCTCGGCGTCGATCGCGGAGAGGATGCTGCGGTCCAGGCCGGACCGCTCGCAGAGGGTGCGGATCAGCGCGGAGCCGACCCCCCGGCCCTGGAACTCCGGCAGGACGTGCAGCTCGGTGATGGCGAACACGCCGTCCAGCCAGTCGCCGTGGCCGCGGGCGACCAGGTAGGGCTCGATGACGGAGCTCCACCAGTGCTCGCGCCGGTTGGGCATCCCGTAGCCGAAGCCGACCAGCCGGCCGCCGCTCAGCGCGCCCAGTGCGACGACCCCGGGCTGCTGGGCGTGCCGGCCGACGATGTGCAGCCGGACCATGACCTCCTCGGGCGTCAGCCCGAACGCCACCGCCTGGACATCGAGCGCCTGCGGAGCCCACGCCGCTAGGTCGATGGCCTCGATCGTCACCCCGGTCAGCTGATCCATGACCCGGACGTTACTACCCGCCCGGCCGGCGCGCGGGCCGGGCGGGGAACAGCCGTCCGCGGCACCGCGGCCCGCCGGACCGGGCCGGTCAGAACAGCACGCTCATGAACGCGCCGACCTCGCGGAAGCCGACCCGGCGGTAGGCGGCGCGGGCACGCAGGTTGTAGTCGTTGACGTAGAGCGAGACGACCGGGGCGACCTCGCGCAGCGCGATGTCGAGGACGGCCGCCATGCCGGTCTCGGAGAGCCCGCGGCCGCGGTGCCCGGGGGCGACCCAGACGCCCTGGACCTGGCAGGCGCCCTCGGTGACGGCCCCGATCTCGGCCTTGAACACCACCTCGCCGTCCTCGCCGAAACGGGCGAACGAGCGGCCGGAGGCGACCAGTTCGGCGACCCTGGCCTGGTAGAGCAGTCCGCCGTCACCGGCCAGCGGGGAGACCCCGACCTCCTCGGTGAACATCGCGACGCAGGCCGGCATCAGCGTCTCGACCTCGTTGCGCCCCACCCTCCGGACCAGCGGGTCGGGGGAGATCTCGGCGGACGGCACGGAGGTGGCGAGCAGCGGCTGGTGGGCGCGGACCTCGCGGGCCGGGCCCCAGCTGCGCTCCAGCAGGGCCCACAGGGCGGCGGTCGGGCCGGCCGGCCCGACGATCGACGAGCAGCGGCGGCCCTGGCGGCGGGCGCGTTCGGCGAACGCCTGGACGGCCTGCGGCCCGGCGTCGACCAGCACGAGATTGGCCCCGGCGTAGCAGAGCGCGTCGAGGTCGCCGTGCTCGTCGTACCAGCCCCACATCTCGCCGCCGAGGCGCCAGGGGTCGAGACCGACGGCCTCCACCCGGGTGGCCACGAAGGCGTTGGCGACCGGGTCGCGGTGGAGCACGGCGAGGGCGTCGGCGAGGTCCGACGGCTCCAGAACGCGGGTGGTCGCCAGGGCGCGGGCGGCCTGGAACGAGCTGGGGAGCATCACACCTCGATCAAGCATCGAGACAGCACCTTACTGAGACGACTCTGGCCGCACCCTACTCCCTGGCCCCACCCGGCAACGGCCGCGGGGCCGTCCGCGCACGGACGGCCCCGCTTCCGGAAGAACTGCGACGGACTACCGCGCACCGGGGCCGGTCACTCGCCGGCGGTGACGGTCGGCGCGCCGGCCTCGACGCCCTCGGCCTGCATCAGCTCGGCGAGCTTGAGGGCCTCCTCGATCAGGGTCTCCACGATCTTCGACTCGGGGACGGTCTTGATGACCTCGCCCTTGACGAAGATCTGGCCCTTGCCGTTGCCGGAGGCGACGCCGAGGTCGGCCTCACGGGCCTCGCCCGGGCCGTTGACGACGCAGCCCATGACGGCGACGCGCAGCGGCACCTCCATGCCCTCCAGGCCGGCGGTGACCTCCTCCGCGAGCTTGTAGACGTCGACCTGGGCGCGGCCGCAGGACGGGCAGGAGACGATCTCCAGGCCGCGCTCGCGCAGACCGAGCGACTCCAGGATCTGGTTGCCGACCTTGATCTCCTCGGCCGGCGGGGCGGAGAGCGACACCCGGATGGTGTCGCCGATGCCCTCGGCGAGCAGCGCGCCGAAGGCGACCGCGGACTTGATGGTGCCCTGGAAGGCCGGGCCGGCCTCGGTGACACCGAGGTGCAGCGGGTAGTCGCAGGCGGCGGCGAGCTGGCGGTAGGCGTTGATCATCACGACCGGGTCGTTGTGCTTGACCGAGATCTTGATGTCGCGGAAGTCGTGCTCCTCGAAGAGCGAGCACTCCCAGAGCGCGGACTCGACCAGCGCCTCGGGGGTGGCCCGGCCGTACTTCTCCAGCAGGCGCTTGTCGAGCGAGCCGGCGTTGACACCGATCCGGATCGGCACGCCGGCGGCCCTGGCGGCCTTGGCGATCTCGCCGACCTTGTCGTCGAACGCCTTGATGTTGCCCGGGTTGACGCGCACCGCCGCACAGCCGGCGTCGATCGCGGCGAAGACGTACTTCGGCTGGAAGTGGATGTCGGCGATCACCGGGATCTGCGACTTCTTGGCGATGATCGGCAGGGCGTCCGCGTCGTCCTGGGAGGGGACGGCGACCCGCACGATCTGGCAGCCGGAGGCGGTGAGCTCCGCGATCTGCTGCAGCGTGGCGTTGATGTCCGAGGTCACCGTCGTGGTCATGGACTGCACCGAGACGGGGGCGTCGCCGCCGACGGGTACGTTGCCGACCATGATCTGACGGGAGACCCGGCGCTTGGCGAGCGGCTTGAGCGGCAGAGACGGAATACCGAGCGAGATCGCGGTCATGTGCGCAGGGTTCCCCGGGGTTGAGGTGTGGTCGGCCCGGTCGTTGGGACGGCCGAACCCGGGCGCGCCGACGATCGCGCACCCGGGCTCCAACGGTACGGCACCGGAACCGGCACCCGTGCACCCACCGGCCCCGACGGGCTAACTGATCTTGACCGGGTTCACCAGGTCGGCGACCAGCACCAGCAGGGTGAAGCCGATGAACACGCTGGCCACGACGTACGCCAGCGGCATCAGCCGGGCCACGTCGAACGGGCCCGGGTCGGGCCGCCGGAACAGCTGTGCGAACCGGCGGCGGACCGACTCCCAGACCGCGCCCGCGATGTGACCGCCGTCCAGCGGCAGCAGCGGCAGCATGTTGAAGAGGAAGAGCGACAGGTTGATCCCGGCGAGCAGGTTCACGAAGTAGGCGACCCGCTGGCTGCCCGGGATGTCGAGCGCGAACACCTCACCGCTCACCCGGGCCGCACCGACCATGCCGATCGGCGAGTCGGCCTCGCGCGGCGCGCCGTCCACCACCGAGTGCCAGAGGCCCGGGATCTTGCCGGGCAGCGCGGCCAGCGACTCCACGCCGTTCTCCGCCATGTCGTACATCCGGTCGAGGGACTGCCCGAAGCCCAGCTGGACGATCCCGCTGGTCGGCGTGAAGCCGAGGAAGCCGGCCCGCACCGTCTCGCCCTTGACCGGCAGGCCGTCGGCGTCGTACTTCTGCACGTCGTTGACGGCGATGGTCGGCCGCAGGGTGAGCTGCTCCCCGTTCCGCTCCACCACCAGCGCCACCTGCTTGCCCGCCGACTTCCGGATGTCGGCCTGGAGCTGCTCGTAGTCGCCGATCCGGTCGCCGTCGAAGGAGATCACCTTGTCGCCCGGCTTCAGCCCCGCCTGGAACGCCGGCGCCGGCTGCGCGTCCGCAGGGCAGGTGTCGGTGGGCTGCCCGGCCTTCACCACGCACTCCGACACGGTGCCGATGGTCGGCACCGCCATCGAGACACCGAAGCCCATCATCACCGTCAGGAAGAGCCCGAAGGAGAGGAGCAGGTTCATGAACGGGCCGGCGAACATCACGATCACGCGCTTCCACGGCTTGCGCGTGTAGAAGAGCCGGCTCTCGTCGCCCTCCTTGACCTCCTCGTACGAGGCCTCCCGGGCGTCCTCGATCATCGTCCGCCAGGGCGAGGTGCTGCGCTGGGTGATCCGCCCGTCCGCACCGGGCGGGAACATCCCGATCATCCGGATGTACCCGCCCAGCGGGATCGCCTTGAGGCCGTACTCGGTCTCGCCCTTGCGTCGCGACCAGACCGTCGGGCCGAACCCGACCATGTACTGCGGCACCCGGATGCCGAACAGCTTGGCCGTGGAGAGGTGGCCGAGCTCGTGCCAGGCGATCGAGAACAGCAGCCCCAGTACGAAGACCAGGATGCCGACCACCGTCATCACCGTTGCCACCGCTGCTCCTCCGTCATGCCGCTCCGCTCATCCTGTCGTCGTACCGGTCGTCCGGGTCCCGGCGGGGACCGTCAGCCGGCCGCCAGCTCGCGGGCCCGGGCGCGCGCCCAGTCCTCCGCGTGCAGGACGTCCTCGACCGTCAGCGAAGTTCCCGCCGCCCGTCCACCGTCGTACTGTCCGTGCTCCGCCACGACCTTCGCAACAGTGTCCACGATTCCGGTGAAGGCGAGACGACCGCCCAGGAAGGCCTCCACGCACTCCTCGTTGGCCGCGTTGAACACCGCCGGGGCCGTCCCGCCCAGCGTGCCCACCTCACGGGCCAGCTCGACCGCCGGGAAGGCCTCGTCGTCCAGCGGGAAGAACTCCCAGGTCGACGCCTTGGTCCAGTCACAGCCCGGCGCCGCGTCCGGCACCCGGTCCGGCCAGCCCAGGCCCAGCGCGATCGGCATCCGCATGTCCGGCGGACTCGCCTGCGCCAGCGTGGACCCGTCCGCGAACTCCACCATCGAGTGGACGACCGACTGCGGATGGACCACGACCTCGATCCGGTCGAACGGCACGTCGTACAGCAGGTGCGCCTCGATCACCTCCAGGCCCTTGTTCACCAGGGTCGCCGAGTTGATCGTGACGACCGGGCCCATCGCCCAGGTCGGGTGCGCCAGCGCGTCCGACGGGGTGACCCCCGCCAGCTCCGACCGGCTGCGGTTGCGGAACGGGCCGCCGCTCGCCGTCACCACCAGCTTGCGCACCTCCGCCCGGGTGCCGCCCGCCAGCGCCTGGAACAGCGCCGCGTGCTCGGAGTCCACCGGGACGATCTGGCCCGGCCGGGCCACCGCCTTCACCAGCGGACCGCCGACGATCAGCGACTCCTTGTTGGCCAGCACCAGCACCCGGCCCGCCCGCAGCGCCGCCAGCGTCGGCCGCAGACCGATCGAACCGGTGATGCCGTTCAGCACCGAGTGGCACTCCAGCGCCGCCAGCTCGGTCGCCGCGTCCGGACCGGCCAGCACGGCCGGCAGCGGCCGGCCCGCCGCCTTGGCGGCCAGCGCCTCGCGCAGCGCCGGCTCAGCCGCCGGGTCGGCCACCGCCACGGTGTGCACCCCCAGCTCCAGGGCCTGCTCGGCGAGCAGTTCCACCCGGCCGCCGGCCGCCGACAGGGCGACCACCCGGAACCGGTCCGGGTTGCGGCGCACCACGTCGATGGCCTGGGTACCGATCGAACCGGTGGAACCGAGGATCACCAGCTCCCGGGGGCCGGAGGGGTCGTTCACCTCGGGGGTGAACCGCAGCTGCGGGTGGGCGAGCGAAGTCATGGGCCCATTGTGTCCTGCCCGGCCGCCTCCCCGGGACGCCGGGCCGCCGCTCCCCCGGTGCCGACCACCTCCCGGGGACACCGGGGCACCACTCCTCGACGCCGGCCCCCGGTCGACGCCCGGTCGACGCCCGGCCGCGGCTCGCCAGGACGCCGGACCGGCGCCGGGCTACCGTCGGAACCATGCGAATCGTCATCGCCGGAGGCCACGGACAGATCGCGCTCCGGCTGGAACGGCTGCTCGCCGACCGCGGCGACCGGCCCGCCGGCATCATCCGCCGCCCCGAACAGGCCGAGGACCTGGCCGCCGCCGGAGCCGAAGCACTGCTGCTCGACCTGGAGACCGCCACCCCGGCCGCACTCGCCGACCTGCTCACCGGCGCCGACGCCGTGGTCTTCGCCGCCGGAGCCGGACCGGGCAGCGGGGCCGACCGCAAGCTCACCGTCGACCGGGACGCCGCCGTCCTGCTCGCCGACGCCGCCGAACTGGCCGGCGTCCGCCGCTACCTGATCGTCTCCTCGATGGGCGCCGACGCCTCGGCGGCGTACCCCGAGGACGAGGTCTTCGAGACCTACCTGCGGGCCAAGGGCGCCGCCGACGACGCCGTCCGGGCCCGCACCACGCTCGACTGGACGGTGCTGCGCCCCGGCCGGCTCACCGACGGCCCGGGCACCGGCCTGGTCCGGCTCGCCCCCTCCACCGGTCGCGGCCCGGTCGACCGGCAGGACGTCGCCGCCGTCCTCGCCGCCCTGCTGCACGAACCGGCCACCGCCGGGCAGACCCTGGAACTGGTCGCCGGCGACGCGACCGTCGAGGAGGCCGTCGCGGCCGCCGCCGGCCGCGACTGATCCCAGCCCCGTCCGTTCCGCGGACACGCGAAGGGCCCGGCAGCTGTGCGCTGCCGGGCCCTTCGCGCGGACCGGGCCGGTCCGATCGGATCCGACCCGAACCGGTTCGATCAGAGGTCGAGGCCGGTGAGGACCATGACCTTCTCGACGGTGTAGTCGTCCATCGCGTACTTGACGCCCTCACGGCCGACGCCGGAGTCCTTGACGCCGCCGTACGGCATCTGGTCGGCACGGTAGGACGGCGCGTCACCGATGATCACGCCGCCGACCTCCAGCTCCCGGTGAGCCCGGAAGGCGGTCTGCAGGTCGTGGGTGAACACACCCGCCTGCAGGCCGAACGGCGAGTCGTTGACGGCGGCGAACGCCTCGTCGGTGCTCTCCACCCGGTGCAGCGACAGGACCGGGCCGAACACCTCGGCCTTGGCCAGGATCGCGTCGGCCGGCAGCTCCGCCAGCACGGTCGGGGCGTAGGTCGCGCCCTCACGGGTACCGCCGGCGAGCAGCTTCGCGCCCTTGGCCACCGCGTCGTCCACCCAGGACTCGACCCGCTTGGCCGCGTTCTCGTCGACCAGCGGGCCGACGTCGGTCGCGTCGTCGTTCGGGTCACCGGTGACCTGCGCCGCGACCTTGGCGACGACCTTCTCCACCAGCGCGTCGTAGACGGACGCGTCGGCGATCACCCGCTGCACCGAGATGCAGGACTGGCCGCCCTGGTAGTTGGCGAACATCGCGATCCGGGTGGCCGCCCAGTCCAGGTCCGCCTCGGAGGACCAGTCCGCGAGCACCACGGCCGCCGCGTTGCCGCCCAGCTCCAGGGTGGTGTGCTTGCGCGGCACCGAGTCCATGATCTGGTAGCCGACCTTGTCCGAACCGGTGAACGAGATCACCGGCAGGCGCGGGTCCTGCACCAGCGCCGGCATCCGGTCGTTCGGCACCGGCAGGACGCTCCAGGAACCGGCCGGCAGGTCCGTCTCGGCCAGGATCTCGCCCAGCACCATCGCGGAGAGCGGGGTCGACGGGGCCGGCTTGAGGATGATCGGCGCACCGACCGCGATCGCCGGGGCGACCTTGTGCGCGACCAGGTTCAGCGGGAAGTTGAACGGGGCGATGCCCAGCACCACACCGCGCGGGAAGCGGCGCACCACCGCGAAACGGCCCACGCCGCCCGGGTCGGTGTCCAGCCGCATGGTCTCGCCGTTGGTGCGGCGCGCCTCCTCGGCGGCCCAGCGGAAGACGGAGACGGCACGGCCGACCTCACCGCGGGCCCACTTGATCGGCTTGCCGTTCTCGGCGGTGATCAGCTGGGCGATCTCCTCCGTGCGCTCGGTCAGCCGCCGGGCCACGTGGTCCAGCGCGGCGGACCGCACGTGCGCGGGGGTCGCGGCGAACACCGGCAGCGCGGCCACGGCGGCGTCCAGCGCCTCCTCGACCTGAGCCTCGGTGGGGACGCTCACCTTGCCGACCAGGCGGCCGTCCCAGCTGTTGTGCACCTCGAAGTCGGCGTCGCCGCTCGCCCGGCGGCCGGCCAGCCAGAAATCGTACGTGGTGGTCACCGTGGTACCGGCCCTCTCCTCGTCGTCCTCACGGCCCCACGGACGTGGCGCCAGAACCGAGGGTAGGGGCGGCGGCGCGCCGATCGGATTGGCCACGGCGTAACGTTCGCCACCCCGGCCACTCCACCGCGTCCAGCGGCCCCGCCGCAGGCCGCCGGGCCCGGGGGCCGAGCGGGCTCGGTGGCCCCGGGCGTACTCCTCCGGCTACTCCTCGTCGCTCCTCGTCACTCCTCGCCGGAGCGGAGCGCCAGCCAGAGCTCCATCCGCACGTCCGTGTCGTCCAGCGACCGCCCGAGCAGCTCCTCGACCCGCCGCATCCGGTACCGCAGCGTGTGCCGGTGCACACCGAGATCGGCAGCCGCCGCGTCCCACTGCCCGTGCCGGGACAACCAGGCCCGCAACGAGGCCACCAGGTCACCGCGCGCCGTCCGGTCGTGCTCCCGCAGCGGCCGCAGCAGCCCCTCCGCGAACGCCGTCACGGCGTCCTCCCCGAGCAGCGGCAGCAGCGACCCCGCGCCGACCTCCTCGTGGTCCACCGACCGCCGGCCGCCGCGCAACGCCACCGCCAGCGCCCGCTCCGCCTGCGCGTACGCCGTCCCCGCGTCCTCCAGCGCCGCCGGCGCCGAAACACCCAGCGACAGGCCCTCGTGCTCCTCCACCGCGCCCAGGCACGCCCGGTGCACCGCACCGTTGTCCAGCGCCAGCACCATCAACCGCGGCCCGTGCGCCCCCTCCTCCCGCGCCACCAGCAGCTTCTCCGCCACCCGCGACCCGGCCTGCTCCGCCCGGTCCCCCAGCTCGCCCAGCGACTCCCCGGCGTCCACGCCCTGGCCCGCCCCGGCCACCAGCACCCGGACCGTCCCCTCCGGCAACCCCCCGAACAGCCCCGCCGCCACCTGCCGGGCGGTCGCCACCTCCCCGGCCAGCACCATCCGCAGCAGCGCCGCGCCCATCTTCTCCTCGGCCTGCCGCAGCTCCCGCGACCGCTCCAGGGTCAGCGTCAGCAGCGCCACCGCCGCGTTCAGCACGTAGCGCTCGGTCGGCGTGATCCGGTCCTCGGTCCCCACCGCCAGGAACCCGCGCGCCCGCCGGTCCGCACCCAGCGACTGGACCACCACGTAGTCCTCGTCCGCCGTGTCTATCCCCGGCGACCGCCCCTGCAACGCCGCACTCGACGGCGCCGGACGCCGCCGCAGCCGGTCCACCTCGGCCGCCAGCCGGCCGGCCCGGCGCGCCGCCCAGTCCGGCGCCACCACCGACAGCGCCCCCGACCCGTCGTACAACGCCGCCCAGCCACCCAGCCGGGACGCCAACCGGCGCACCACCGCCGTCGTGCCGTCCTTGCCCAGCGCCGCCCGGGTCAGCTCCTCCTGCGCCTCGAAGCTGGTGGTCACCGCCTCGTACTGCTCCGCGGCCAGCGCCGCCGACACCACCTTGCTGATCGCGATGAACGGCGTCGGCTCCGGCACCCTCAGCAGCGGCAGCCCGCGCTGCGCGGCCGCCTCCACCAGCGGCTGCGGCACCTCGGTGTGCGACAGCCCGACACCGAGCCCCAGCCCCACCACCCCCGCGTCCGCCAGACGGTGCACGTACGCCTGCAACTGCGCGGCGGTCCGACCCAGCTTGATCCCGGTGGTGAGCAGCAGCTCACCACCCTCCAGGAACGGCGTCGGGTCGTCCAGCTCGCTGGTGTGCACCCAGCGGACTTGCCGCTCCAGGTGGTCCGCACCGGCGAGGACCGTCAGATGGAGCGAGGTGTTGCGGACGACGGAGGCAAGTGTGGGGGGCATGGCACCTTCGGGGGAACGACCCGACCGCGCCGTTGCGGCCGGGCGAGAAGAGGGCTGAGGGTTCTGGGGAACTCCCTCCCCTCATTATGGACGCCCCGGACAACCCGCACTGCCGAATCCTCCTCGAAGGCGAGCTTCACCCCGTTTCACCCCCCGCTTCACCCACGCCTCACCCGCGGAGATCCACCAACAGCGGCGGCACCTGCTCCCCCGACACCGCCGTCAGCGACACCACCGCGTGCCCCGCCGGCAGCGCGTGCGCCAGATCCGACGGCGACCACCGCAGCCGCTCCACCTCCCGCGTCGTCACCGACTCGGTCTGCGCCGTCGTCCCCGACAACGCCTTCCGCCCCAACCGCCCGGCCTTCCGCACCAGGCCGCCCGAGGTGTCCGGGGCGAGCGTCACCGCCGTCTCCCGCACCACGTGCGTCCCCCAGGCTTCGGAGAACAGCCGGCCGTCCCAGGGCGCGATGCCCGGGAACGCCGCCCGGCACCCCACCGCCCCGAACAGCGGCGCCCGCAGCGCCTCCGGCAGATCGACCAGCGTCCTCAGCTGCAGCACCACCCCGGCGTTGGCCCCGCGCAGCCGCTGCAGCCCGCGCACGATGCCGGCGTCCAACGCCGCCGAGGCGTCGTCCACCACCAGACCGGCGAACAGCGAACGGTCCCGGCGCACCCCGGCCGCCTGCACGAACTGCCCCACCAGCAGGCGCGACAGCATCCGCGCCGCCTCCGGATGACTGCGTTCGGGCAGCCGCACCAGTACCCGCAGCGGATGGTCCAGCACCCGCATCGCGAACGGCGGACGCCCCGAGCCGTCCGTCGCGAACGCCCCCTCGAAGGCCGGCCGATCCAGCAGCGACAACCGGTCCGCCAGCAGCGCCCCCGGGTCGTCCGCCCGACCGTGCTGCCGCTCCCGGTGCTGCAGGTCCCGCTCGTACGACCCCAGCCGGCCCGCCGCCCGCAGGCCCTTCACCAGGGCCTCCAGCGCCTCCGACTCGCCGGCGAGCAGCGCCCGCAGCTCGCGGACCCCCGGGTAACGGCCGAACGCGGCGTGGAACGGGCCCACCATCTGCTGCAACGCCGTCCGGGCGGACTCCGCGCGCGCGGTCAGCTCGTCCGGGAGCAGCGCCTCGGCCAACCGGGCCGCAGCCTCGTCCGGATCCTGGGCCGCGCCGTACAGGTCCAGCCCGTACCGGGAACCCGCCTCACCCGGGGCGATCACCACGTCGTACCAGGCATCCGGCCCGAGATCCGCGTCCGACGAGCCGATCACCACCGCGCACGCCGTGCCCGCCAGCGCCTGCAGACAGAGCGCCTCGGCCACCGGCCGGGCCAGCCTGGCCGTCTTCCCCGTCCCCGCCGGGCCCACCGCCAGCAGCGACGTGCCCAGCACCGCCGGGTCCAGCGCGAAGCCGGCGGCCCGGTGGGTCAACGGATTCTTCGGCACGTCCTGGGCCGTCCCCAGCCGCACCTGGCCCACCAGCAGGTCGTGCCGCTCCGCCCGGCCCGGCAGCTCCCGCGCCTCGGAGGGGTGGGCGAACGCCGCCGCACCGCGAGCCGCCACCTGCTCGACGAAGGCCGGGAGGAACGCCGGATCCGCCTGGGCCGACTCCCAGGCCCGCTGGATCCGCACGTAGTCGACGTCCCCGACCGCCTCGCCGTCCAGCCGCCCGGCGGCGGCGGCCGCCCCGCCGTGCCGCAGCAGCACCCACGGGTCCCGCTGCCGAACCGCCTCCGCCGCCTCCACCTCGGTGGCGGGCTCCTCCTCGGTCACCGTCCGGGACAGCAGCGGCGCCGCATACCGCCGCCACACCTCGGGCCACCGGCCCATCCGACCGAAGACCTTGATCACGATGCCCGCGACCAGCACGTTGAGGGTGAGGACGACGGAGACCGCGACGAAGGCCGAGCGCGTCGGCAGGACGCCGATGAGCGTGGTTCCGTATTTCGCCAGCTCGACACCGTAGATATAGGCGAGCCACCCCACCACCGCGTTCAGACCCGCGCGGAGGAGGAGGGGCCAGGTGGGCACCTTCGCCGCCTCGGCGCGGTCCGGGTCGAGCTGCCGGTGCCCCTGGCGGTAGATGCCCGGGGCGGCTTCGGGGCGGGGGGCGGCGACCCAGGTGGGGAGGTCGAAGGGGAGGCCGGCCGGGGGCCGTGGGTGCGGCACGGGGGTGAGGGGGTGGGCGGTGGTCCGCTCGCCGTGGCTCTGTGCCCCGTCCAGTCCCATGTACGGCCCCGCTCCCTCGCCCGCCGGCCCGACCGCCGTCGGTGCCGCCATACCCATGCCGCCGCCCCGGCGACACGCCCGCGCTCAATGTAGTGGAGTGCGGGCTGCCGGTAGTCTCGTCGCCCGCGCTGGCCGTGCCGGACAAGTCGGACGGCCCAGTGCTACCGAGTGGCGCATGCCCGGCCGGGGAGGGCGGCCGTAGCCTGCGAAGCACCGAGCCGAGAAGTCTGGAGAAACCCATGAGCGCCGCAACGCCGCTCCCGCAGGAGCGCCGCCTGGTCACCGCGATCCCCGGTCCGAAGTCGCAGGAGCTGCAGGCCCGCAAGCTGGGTGCGGTGGCGGCCGGCGTCGGCACCACCCTGCCGGTGTACGTGTCCCGTGCCAACGGCGGCGTGCTGGAGGACGTGGACGGCAACTCGCTGATCGACTTCGGCTCCGGCATCGCCGTGACGAACGTCGGCAACAGCGCCGAGGCCGTGGTGGCCAAGGCGTCCGAGCAGCTGGCCGCCTTCACGCACACCTGCTTCATGGTGACCCCGTACGAGGGCTACGTCGCCGTGGCCGAACAGCTGAACGAGCTGACCCCGGGCGACCACGACAAGCGCACCGCGCTGTTCAACTCGGGTGCCGAGGCCGTCGAGAACGCGGTGAAGATCGCCCGCGCCTACACCAAGCGCACCGCCGTCGTGGTGTTCGACCACGGCTACCACGGCCGCACCAACCTCACCATGGGCCTGACGGCGAAGAACATGCCGTACAAGCAGGGCTTCGGTCCGTTCGCCCCGGAGATCTACCGGGTGCCGGTGGCGTACCCGTACCGCTGGCTGACCGGTGCCGAGAACTGCGCCGCCGAGGCCGCCGCGCAGGCGATCGAGATCATCACCAAGCAGATCGGCGCCGAGAACGTCGCCGCGATCATCATCGAGCCGATCCAGGGCGAGGGCGGCTTCATCGAGCCGGCCAAGGGCTTCCTGCCGGCGATCGTGGAGTTCGCCAAGGACAACGGCATCGTCTTCGTCGCGGACGAGATCCAGACCGGTTTCTGCCGCACCGGCCAGTGGTTCGCGTGTGACGACGAGGGTGTCGTCCCGGACCTGATCACCACCGCGAAGGGCATCGCCGGCGGTCTGCCGCTGGCCGCGGTGACCGGCCGCGCCGAGATCATGGACGCCGCGCACGCGGGTGGCCTGGGCGGCACCTACGGCGGCAACCCGGTGGCCTGCGCCGCCGCGCTGGGTGCCATCGAGACCATGAAGGAGCAGGACCTCAACGGCAAGGCTCAGCGGATCGGCGAGATCATGCTGGGCCGCCTGCGGGCGATGCAGGAGAAGTTCGACATCATCGGCGAGGTCCGCGGTCGCGGCGCGATGATCGCGGTCGAGCTGGTGAAGCCGGGCACCAAGGAGGCGAACGCGGAGGTCACCGCGGCCGTCGCCAAGGCCTGCCACGCGGAGGGCCTGGTCGTGCTGACCGCCGGCACCTACGGCAACGTGCTGCGCTTCCTGCCCCCGCTGGTCATGCCGGAGCACCTGCTGAACGAGGGCCTGGACATCATCGAGGGCGCGTTCGCCGCGCTCTGAGGCGTCGCACCGCCGACGTGGCACGCGCCGTCCGCGCGGCCGCGCCGGGGTGCCGCACCGAGACCCGCCGGAGGGATGTCCGGACAGCGCTGAACGGCCCGTGGGGACTCCCGTCCCCACGGGCCGTTCGGTCGGTGCCGGTCCCGGGTGGCCGGAGCGACCCGACGCGGACCCGGTGTGGCGCCGGCCGCCGCGGCGGTGAAGATGGTGTGCGGAATCGCTGAAGCTCCTCGGCCGTGCAAGGACCTTGACGTAGTGTCATCACAGATGGACAGCGAGCCCCAGCCATTGGCGGATCCGTCCGCGGCACCGCCCCCGTCGGCGGTTCCGCGCGTCACCCGCGAGGACAACCGGGCCGCCCCGCACCGGGCGGCACACACCGAAGGCCGATCGACCGACCGTCCGACCCACACCCCCCGGGGCGCACGGAACGGCGATCATCAGAGCCGCCCCGGAGCTCTCCCCCCTGCTCCGGGGCGGCTGTCCCGCGTCCTGGGCCACCCGGCGTTGCCGGTGCTGCTCGGGGTGGTGCTGCTGGCGGTGTCCTGGCAGGTGGCGGTGGACGGCCCGCTCCTCGGGCTGGACCGCTGGGTCCGGCACGCCGTCCGGGAGGCCCGGACCGGGCTGCACAGCACCCTGCTCAACCGTCTCGGCAAGGCGCTGTCCGACCTGGGCGGCGGTTCCGTGGCGGTTCCGGTGCTGTTCCTCGGCGGGGCGGTGGCGGCCTGGCGGGAGTTCCGGGCGGGGGTGGCGCGCTGGTGGCTGCCGGGGGTGGTCGCGGTGCTGACGGCCGGGCTGATCCCGCTGCTGGTGGTCCCGGCGAAGGCCTGGTTCGCGCGGCCCGGCCCGTTCGGCCTGCCGCTGGCGGCCGACCAGTGGGGCTGGTACCCGTCCGGGCACACCGCCACCGCGACGCTCGCGTACGGGGTGGCGGCGCTGCTGCTGGCCCGGACGGCCGCCCCGCGGGCCCGGCGCCTGTCGGCGACCGCGGCGACCCTGCTGTCGGTGGGGGTGGGACTGGGGCTGGTGTGGAGCGACTACCACTGGCTGCTGGACGTGGTGGCCAGCTGGTGCGTGGGCGGGCTGGTGCTCCTGGGCCTCGCCCGGTGGCTGCCGGCCCGCCGCTGACCGCTCCCGGTCCGTCGGCGGGCCGCCGGCGGGCTCAGTTCGCGGCCGGCTCCTCGTCGTTGCGGTGGACGAGGCCGGTCTCGCCGTTGTCGCGGTGCCACTCGACGACCAGTTCGTCGCGGGCGCCGAAGCGGACCAGGTGGCGGCCGACCACGTCCTCCAGGCCGGGCAGGTTCTCGGTCTCGCCCTCGACCGCGAGCAGCAGCGCGTCGGGGGTGGCCTCCAGCGTGGCGGTGCCCAGGCCGAAGGTGAGGGTGCCGTGGCCGGTCTCCTCGGACCAGTCGGTCTGGATCTTGCGGCCCATGTGGGCGGCGAGCTGCTTGGCGTAGCGGGCGGAACGGTCGGTGGCGACGCGGGCTTCGGAGCGGGGCACGGGCCCTCCAGGGTACGGGGAGGGAACTTAGGTCGCCCTCACTTGAGACTTACGCTAACCCAGATACTGAGTCAGGCTCAACATATTTCCGGCGCCGGTCGCCACCCCGTCCCCCGCCCGGTCCCACCCGGTCCCGCCCAGCCCCTTGCCCGGTCCGTACCCGGTCCGCGCCCGGGCCACCGGCGGGTCGGTGGGCCCTTCGGGCCCGGTTCCGCGCCCGGAGGCGGCCGATACCCTTGGTCGAACACCTGCCGAGGAGAGCCGCCCATGACCACCACGCCGACCGACGACGCGGCGGGCTCCTCCCCTGCCCCGGACGCCGCGCCCGACGCCGTCGGCGACGACACCGTCGGCGGCACCGCCACCGACGCCACCACCGACACCGCCGCCGAGCTGGCCGACGCGATGACCAGGGTGATCAAGCGGATCCGCCGCCTCACCAGCGAACGGCTGGAGCCCTTCGGCATCACCCCCGGCCAGGGCCGCGCCCTGCGGGCCCTGGCGCACGCGCCCGGCTGCGAACTGCCCGACCGGGCGATGCGGCTGAGCGACCTCGCCGACCGGCTGCACATCGCCCCCCGCTCGGCCACCACCGTGGTCGACGCGCTGGAGGAGGCCGGCATGGTCGAGCGCGCCCCGGACCCGGCCGACCGCCGCGCCGTGCGGATCGTGCTGACCGCGGCCGGGCGGTCGGCGGTGGAGCGGATCGGCCAGGTCCGGCACGAGGTCGCCCAGGAGTACTTCGGCCCGGTCAGCCCGGCCGACCAGGACGTGCTGCTGCGGGCTCTGCGGAACGCCGAGGCCGCGTACGCGGCCTCGGCGCCGCCGCGTCGGACGACGTCCCCGTCCGCTCCCCTGTCCCCGTCCGCGCCCTCGTCCCCGGGCGCAGCGCGGTGATCCCGATGCCGGTGATCACCAGCAGTGCGGCGGCGCAGGCCAGCGGGCTGACCGGTTCACCGAGCAGCAGCCAGGCCGAGGACATCCCGAACACCGGCACCAGCAGCGAGTAGGGCGCGACGGCGGTGGCGTCGTAGCCGCGCAGCAGATAGCTCCAGGCGACGAACCCGAAGAGCGTGGAGACCAGTCCGACGTAGCCGATCGCGCCCAGGCCGGCCGGGGTGATCTCGCGCAGTGCGCGCAGGTCGGCCTCCGGCCCCTCGACCAGCAGGGAGAGGGCGAGCAGGGGCAGCGGCGGGACGGCGCTGACCCAGACCATCCAGCGCAGCGCGTCCGGCGGGGCGGCCTTGCGGGTCAGCACGTTGGAGAGGCCCCAGGCGGTCGCGGCGAGGACGACCAGGACGAACGCCCCGACCGGTCCGCCGAGGCCGCGGTCGACGGCGCTCAGTCCGATCCCGGCGAGCGCGACGGCCAGGCCGGCCAGCCGCCGCCCGCCGGGCCGTTCGCCCAGAAGGGCGGCGGCGAAGAGCGCGGTGAAGACGGCCTGCCCCTGGAGCACCAGGGAGGAGAGGCCGGCCGGCATGCCGGCGTGCATGCCCAGGAAGAGCAGGCCGAACTTGACCACCCCGAGCACCAGGCCGACCGCGAGCACCCAGCGGAGGGCGACCCTGGGCGGGCCGACGAAGAAGATCGCCGGGACGGCGACCACGGCGAACCTCAGCGCGCAGAAGAGCAGCGGCGGGAAGTTCTGCAGGCCGACGTGGATGAGGACGAAGTTGAGGCCCCAGACGGCGGCCACCAGGACGGCCAGGGCGATGTGACGCGGGCTCATGCCGCCGCCCGGGGCGGCCTGCGGGGTTGCGCTCATGGATCGAGGATGGCCGCCGCCCACCGTGTAGCACTAGCGATGAATACTGAAGGCCACGTTTTAGTATTGCTTCATGATGGATCTGGGGCGCCTGCGGGCGCTGCACGCGGTGGCTGTGCACGGCTCGGTCGGCGGGGCGGCGGCCGCCCTCGGGTTCACCCCGTCCGCCGTCTCGCAGCAGATCGCCAAGCTGGAGCGGGAGACCAGGACGGTGCTGCTGGAGCGTCAGGGCCGCGGTGTGGTCCTGACGGACGCGGCGCGCGAGCTGGCCGACACCGCGCAGGCCGTCCTGGGCCTGGTGGAGCGGGCCGAGGTGCGGCTGGAGGAGCAGCGCGGCCAGGCGGTCGGGCGGCTGCTGGTGGCGGCCTTCGCCACCGGCGCGCGCGGGCTGATGCCGGGGGTGCTGCGCGATCTGCGCGAGCGGTGCCCGGACCTGGACGTGCGGCTGCTGGAGAGCGACCCGTACCCGGCGGCCGAGCTGGTGGCGCGTGGCGAGGTCGACCTGGCGCTCGTCCAGGACTGGCCGACGGTGCCGCTGCCGGTGCAGGAGGGCCTCTCCCGGCTGGAGCTCGGCCAGGACCCGGTCGACCTGCTGCTGCCCGCCGGCCACCCGCTGGCCGGCCTCGCGGTGGTGCCGGTGGGCCGGCTCGGCGCGCAGCGCTGGATCAGCGTGCCGCCCGGCAACATCTGCCACGACTGGCTGGTCCGCACGCTGCGCGAGGCCGGCGAGGAGCCCGACGTCCACTACCAGGTCGGCGAGTTCGAGACCCAGATCGCGCTGATCGAGGCCGGGCTCGGCGTCGGCCTGGTGCCCCGGCTGGGCCGGGGTGTGCTGCCGCCGGGGGTGGTCGCCCGGCCGGTGGTGCCGGAGCCGACGCGGCGGGTGTTCGCGCTCTGGCGCGCCCAGGCCTCCCGGCGCCCGGCGATCACCGAGGCGCTGGGCGCGCTGCGGGCCCGGTGGGCCGCGACGGCCGGACGAGCGGGCGACGGTGGCGGGTGAGCGGGCGTCCACGGAAGGGTGAGCCGACGGCTGGTCCTGCCGTCGGGTCCGGCCGTCGGGTGACGGCGGACGGGTCAGGCCGTCAGCCGGCGAATCCGATCACCAGCCACATGAAGCCGACGCCCGCGAGGGTGCAGAGCAGCGTGGAGCGCGAGGGGTGCGGACTGTGCGCCTCGGGGAGGATGTCCGAGGTCGCCAGGTAGAGCAGGAAGCCGGCGAAGAACCCCAGGTAGAGGCCGAGCAGGTGCTCAGAGATGGTGAACAGCAGGGTGATCGCGGCGCCCGTCACCGGCGCGAGCGCGTCCGCCGCGAGCAGGGTCAGCGCCCGCCGCTTGTCGTTCCCGTACAGCCGGGTGAGCGTGTAGGTGTTGAAGCCGTCGGCGAAGTCGTGCGCGACCACGGCGATCGCGACCACCGTCCCGACCGTGGTGCCGGCCTGGAAGGCCGCGCCGATCGCGAAGCCGTCCATGAGGCTGTGGCCGACCAGGGCGAGGGCGGCGGTCAGGCCCACGCCCTGCTGCCCGTCGATGCCGGACCGGGTGCGGCCGTGGGAGTGCCCGTGGGCGTGGCCCTGTGCGGACCGCTGGCCGTGGGTGTGTTCGGCGTACTCCTCCTCGTGGCCGCGGTGGATGGCGACCGCCCGCTCGACGATGTGGATGGCCAGGAAGCCCGCCGCGAACATCAGCAGCGCCTGCGGCACCCCGTGGACCTCCTCCGGCGCCTGGTGCAGCGCCTCCGGGAGCAGGTCGAAGGCCACGACGCCGAGCATCAGCCCGGCGGCGAAGCCGAGCACCAGGTGGCGGCGGTCCCCGGTGCGCTGGGCGACCCAGCCGCCCAGCAGCGTCATCAGGAACGCCCCCGCCGCGACCAGGATCGCGGTCACCGCTCCTCCGCCGTGGCGGACCGTCTGTCCATTCCCTCTCCCCCGTGTCCCGCCCGTCCCCGGGCCGACCGCCGACCTGTGCCGGACTGCTCCCCGGCACCCCGCCCTGCGCCGGGTGCCGCCACTCGGCCGGGCCTCCGGTCACCCGGACGCCCGCGCCCCCAGCCTCACGCGGGCCGCCGGGCGGCGCCCGCCGGACCGTCCGTCAGGGTGAGCCGCCCGCAAGGGTCCGGGCCCGGTGCCGGGCCGACCACCGTACTGGACCGGGGGCGACGGTGCGCCCCCGCGGCGGTGCGGGGCTTCGGGCTTCGGGTTCCTGGTTCCGGGTTCCTGGCTCCGGGCTCCGGGCTCCGGGCTCCGGGCTCCGGGCTCCGGGCTCCCCGGGAGCGTCCCGCTCAGCGGCCGGCGGCGAGCGGCAGGCCGAGGTGGGTGCGGGCCAGCTCACGGAAGCCCTCGCCGTCGACGAGGTGGATGTGTCGGTGACCGTCCTCGCCCGTGAGGTCGAGTGCGTCGTCGGTGAACCGGCCGGTGGTCAGCCGGAGCCCGCGCTCGGCCGACTCCTCGCGGACCGCCTCCGCCAGGGTCCGGATCTCCTCCTCCCCCACCGCGTCCGCGCCGCGGGAGGCCCAGACCACCCAGCGGCCGGGGAGCGCGCTGCCGGCCGGTCCCTCGCCGGTGGCCACCAGTCCGGCCTGGCCGCGCAGCCGGACGCTCCACTGCGCCAGCCCGCCCCGGGTGAGCAGTTCGCGGACCAGCTGGGCGAACTCGTTGGCGGAGAGGTCCGGCGCGGCCGGTACGGTGGCGGCCGCCAGTGCCGCCGGCTCGACGCCCGCCCGGGCGTACGGGTCGGGGGTGACGGCGGCGCCGAGCCCGCGCAGCCGGACCAGGGCCTCGTCCTGTTCGGCGTCCGCGTAGACGCCCTCGCCGTCCGGCTCCTCGTCGGGGTCGGCCGGCGGCAGCAGCCTGGTGCGGGCCAGCGCGTCCCGGTCGGCGTCCACGCTCAGCAGGCAGAGCGGCTCGGAGGTGCCCGGCTCGCGCAGCCAGCCGTTGAGCACGACGCCGGCGAGTATCTCGTCGGTGTCGACGGCGTCGGCGGCCTGGAGCGCGCGCAGCGCCAGCCGGGCGACCAGTCGGAGGTAGTCGGCGGCCCGGTCGGCGGGCGGTCGCGGCACCGGGAGGACCTCCCCGTCGGCGCCGAGCCGGTAGCCGGCCAGCGAGGGCGCGACGTCGAGGGACGGCAGGTCGAGGTCGAGCACGGCGGTACGGGTCAGCGGACGGTAGACGGCCCGGCAGGGCGCGGGCAGGTCCTGGGTGGCGGTCTCGGCGGCGGCGAGTGCCCGCTCCAGCAGCGACTCGACGGCGGCCGGCTCGGCCAGCCGGTAGGCCCGGCGGCACTCCTCCAGCGACTCGTTGTACTCGCGGACGGCGCGCGCCCGGGCCTGCTCGGCCTCCTCGTGGGCGCGCCGCTCGTGGTCGGCGGCCGGGCTGCCGGCCTCGGCCCGCCGGGTGCGCCACTCGCGCAGCGCGCGCTGGTGGGTGAGGCGCGCCTGGGCCAGTCCGCGCTGGTAGCCGGAGTCCAGCAGCCGGCGGGACGGGGCCTCGTCGGGGTCGGCGGCCTGCGGTTCGGCCGGCGCGTAGTCCTCCCAGCGCGGCTCCGGGTCGTCCTCGCCCGGCCCGGCCGACGGGCCGTCCGTGGGGTAGGGCCGTGGCTCGTAGCGGCGCAGCTGGCTCTCGAAGTCCATGGCCGAGACGGGCAGCGCGGCCCGCCGCAGCAGGTCGACCAGCCGCTCGTGCTCGGCCTGGACGGTGAGCGTGCGGTGGTGGGTCAGGGCGGCGGCCCGGGCGTGGGCGGCGACGGCCTCGTCACCGCCCGCGCCGTACGGTTCGCCGGGTGCGGGGCCGGACGGCGTGCCGTCCGGCCCCGGGTCGGACGCGCCGGCGGGGCGGCCGGGCAGGCCGTCCCCGTCAGGTTCGTCGACCCCGAGGTCACGGAAGACCGAGGCCAGGAAGCCCGGTCGGGGGGCGGTGAGCGCACCGTCGGACTGGCCGTCTGCTGAGTACTGCATCGGTGGTCGTTCCCCCATGCTCGTCCGGCGCCTGCCCGGGGCGCCCGGCGACCCCGGGGTCCGCCCCTGCCGGACATTGTCCACCGAACGGACGCACCGGTCAGCCAAGCCTCTCAGTTGGTGCGGGTGTTGGTCAGGTGCAGGCCGATGTAGCCGACATAGATCCGGCCACTGCCCGAACAGTCGTCGAGGTAGTGCAGCCTGGGCGCGGTGCGGCCGCCGCCGATCCGCAGGTGGGCGCCCATGAACGCACGCCGGGAGGCGTCCACGCACTCGGGCACCGGCAGCATCCGCTCACGCTTCCACTTGGTGTGGCTGAACACCGTCCGGGACTCGCCGCGCACCGCCTTGCGGGGCGGGAAGCGGTGGCAGCCGGCCGGGGTGCGCTCGCACCACTGCTTGAAGTCGCCGCCGGCCTCGCCGCGCACGGCCGCCTCGGCGTACTCCTGAAGTGCCGTCAGGCCGTCCCAGGTGAGCCTGGCCCAGCCGGTGCCGGCGCAGCGCAGCTCGTCGAGGGCGAGCGCGGCCTTCTGGTCGCCGGTGAAGGTGAGCAGCGGGAACTCGCCCAGCCGGGTCATCAGCTCGGTGAAGGTCGCGGGGGTGCCGGACGGGCCGCCCCGGCGGCCGGAGCGCCTCCCGGGGCCGGCCGGCGCGGGCAGCGGGCGCCCGCGCGACGGTGACGGACCGGCGAACCCGGCCACCGGGGCCGGGCCGGCCACCCCGCCGGGCAGGGTGCAGAGACGGCCGGACGGCGCGCGCCCCGGGCCGCCGCCGTGCCGGGTGGTACCACCGGCGGGTCCGGAGGTGCCGGGCCCGGAGGGGGACTGCTCCCCCGGCGCGGGCGGGCGCGCCACCGGTGCCCGCCCGGCGCGGCGGCGGCGCTCGCGGCGCAGGCTGTGCCGGATCCGCTCCAGTTCGTCCGCCCGGGCCTGCTGCTCGGCGAGGTCCTGCCGTTCCTCGCGGGCGAGCGCCGCCGACTCGGCCGGGGCCGCGGCGTCGGGGCAGGCTCCGGCCCGTGCGGACGGGCGGGCCCCGGTCGGGGACGCGGACGACGCCGGGACCTCGGGCGCGAGCGGGGACGGGGACCGTGGCGCGAGCGGGGACGAGTACGGGGACCGGGGCGGGGGCGGGGCCACCCTGAGCACCGGGACGGCGGCCAGTACGGGCGGCAGCGGCAGTTCGGCGGCGATCCGGCGCGGCTCGCGGGCCAGCAGCCCGGCGGCCCGGCGGAGGTCCTCCTCGATCCGGCGCCGGGCCAGCACGGGGTGCCGGGCACCGTCGTGCCGGGAGGCCGGGTCCACCTCGGGGAGGTAGGTGCGCACCGCCCCGCCGTAGACGGTGTGGTGCTCCAGCGCGACGTTGAACCGCGTCCGGGCGCCCGGGTCGAGGACGTAGGCGGTGGCGAGGCCGGGCAGCTGGTCGCAGAGCGGGCCGACCACCTCCGCGAGCCACTGGTCGACGGCGTGGCCGGCCGGGACGCTGGCGACCACGACGGGCATCCGGCGGTCGGGGTCGCAGAGCTCGTCGATCAGGTCGTCGACCCCGGTGGCGGTGAGCACCCGCGGCACGGTCTGGACGGCGACCGGTCCGTCCGCGGCGTCGAGCAGCGGAAGCAGGGTGCGGGCGGGCTCGGGCACCGGAACCCGGCCGGGTGTCCGCACACCGCTGTCGGTGATGTGCGTCTCGGCCTCCAGCCTCACCCAGGTCGGGCCCGTGGGCCCGGTCGCGACGGTGACGGTGAGCTGGGCGGTCCCGTGCGGGGCCGGGGTGCGGAGCCGGCGGCGGTCGTAGCGGCCGGCGGCGGGGGCGTGGTCCGCGGCCGACCCCGGCCCGGCGGCGCGCAGGAGTACGGCGCGGAGCGGGCCCCCGTCGCGGTCGAGCAGGACGCGGTCGCCCAGCCGGAGGCGTTCGGCCGGCGGGCCGGGGAGGGCCGCGGCGGCCTCGGCGGGTACGAAGGCGGGTTCGAAGGGGGGTACGGAGGGGGCGGGTACAGGTGCGGTTACGGGCGCAGGGGCAGGTGCAGGCGCAGGTGCGACGGGCGTCGCTTCGACGGGCGGGGGTTCCTCGTACCCCTCCTGTTTCAGCCAGTCGGCGAGGTGCCGGTCGGCCAACGCGACGGCGTCGGCGTGCGGGAGCGCGGTGGTGACGGTCATCCGGTAGGGCGTCGCGGGGCCTCTGGAGCCGGACGGACCGGCATGGGCGGGCGACGACGGGGAGCGGTCCGAGGTCATGCGCGTACCTCCGTGGTGCGGTGGTGGGGTCCCGTGTCCTCCATCGATGGGTCATTGGTCCGGTTCGCCGGACCTTGCCCAGGAAACGCCATAGCCCGGAGCGGAAGTTCCAACTCCGGGCCACGTCAATACGTTCGAGTGAATCTGCTCAAGCCGCCCTGGCGCGTTCGGCGACGATCTGCTCCAGCGTCGGCGGCGGTTCCGGCGGAGCGTCCGGGCTCAGTCCCCGCAGTGCTCCGCGCCGCTGCGGCTCCACTCCGGCACCGGTACCGGCACGGCCAGCGGGCACCCCTCCGGGGCCTCGTAGTCGGCGACCAGGACGACGGGGACGGTCCCGTGGTTGTGGCCGACGTGGATGTGCACCGGTCCGGCCTGTTCGACCAGCGAGTCCCCGGCGCGGCTGACCTCGACCCGGCCGTCGTGCAGGGTCCGGGTGAGCGTCCCGGAGAGCACCACGACGTCGACCCGGCCGGGATGGTAGTGCCAGCCGGTGCCCTCCCCCGGTGCCAGCGTGATGGTCTGGACGACGGGCATCGCGGCCTCGGCTCCCTGGTCGGCGGATCCGACCAGGCTAGGCAGGGCACGCCGGGCCCGAAACCGGCCGGTCCTGATCTGTCCGAAAACCTGTCCGGATCCGGTGCCGCCGCGTGAAGCCCGTCCGAGGGAGCACCGGCCGGTGGGCACCGGGGCCCGACGGGACACCGACCACGGGACACCGACCCCTGCGGGGCAACGGCTCAGACCGGCACCTCGACGTACGTGCGGCCCGCCGCCACCGCGACGGCCGTGCCCCCGGTCGCCTCCGCCAGCCAGGTGTGGAACGCCGCGACCTCCGGCTCCGGCACCCCGACCTCGATCCGCACCCCGGCCGCCTCGTAGCCGAGGTCGCTCACCGTGTACCCGGCCGCCCGCAGGTCGTTCTCCACCCGCCCGGCCCGGGTGTGGCCGGCCGTCACCGCCAGCAGCGCCACCGGCCGCCGCTCCAGCAGCCCGACCTCGTCCAGCGCCTCCGACACCGCGCTGCCGTACGCCCGCACCAGGCCGCCCGCACCCAGCTTGATCCCGCCGAAGTACCGCGTCACCACGGCCACCGTGTCGGTCACCCCGCGCCGGCGCAGGACCTCCAGCATCGGTACGCCGGCCGTCCCGCCGGGCTCGCCGTCGTCGCTGGACCGCTCGCGGCGCTGCTCGTCCCCGACCACGAAGGCGGTGCAGTTGTGCCGGGCGTCCCAGTACTGCTTGCGGATGCCCGCGATGAACGCCTGGGCCTCGTCCTCGTCGGCGACCCGGGCGAGGTGGCAGATGAACCGCGACTTCTTGATCTCGGTCTCGTGGCTGCCCGCGCCCCGGATGGTGAGGTACTGCCTGGGGGTCGGCTCCGGCGTGGCGGACATGGCGCGGCGGTTCTCCCGGAGGACGGCGGGGCGGGCGGGCGGGCGCCCCCGGACCTGCGGCCCGGGCGGCCCCGCCAGCCTAACCCCGGCCGCCGGGCTGCCGGGTTCCCCGTCGACCGCGGTCGGCCCCGGCCGGCCCCGGTCAGCGCCCGGCCAGCGACTCCAGCCGGGCCCGGTCCAGGCCGGTCGCCGCGACGACCTCGGCGAGGTCGACCGCACCGCAGTCCAGCCCGCGCAGCACGTAGCCGCTGAGCGCCCGGGCGGTGGCCGGCTCGTCCATCACCTCGCCGCCCGCCTTGGCGACGTAGGCGGCCAGCCTGGCGCCCGCGGCCGCCAGTCCCTCGCGGTAGAAGGAGTAGACCGCGACGTAGCGGGTCGGCAGGTGGGCCGGGTGCATGTCCCAGCCCTGGTAGTAGGCGCGGGCCAGCGAGCGGCGGACCAGGTCGTGGTGGAGCTTCCAGGCGGCGTGCACCTGCGCGGTGGAGCCGGTCGGGATCACGTTGGTCGAGCCGTCCGAGAGCCGGACCCCGGTGCCGGCGGCGGCCACCTGCATCACCGCCTTGGCGTGGTCGGCGACCGGGTGGTCCATGCTCTGGTACGCGGCGCCGACCCCGCAGGAGGCGCTGTAGTCGAAGGTCCCGTAGTGCAGTCCGGTGGCCCGCCCCTCGGCCGCCTCGATCATCCGGGCGACGGTGGCCCGGCCGTCCGGCCCGAGGATCGCCTGAGTGGTCTCGATCTGGATCTCGAAGCCGAGCCGGCCGGACGGCAGCCCGGCGGCGCGCTCGAAGTCGGCCAGCAGCCGGACCAGGGCGGTGACCTGCTCGGCGTAGGTCACCTTGGGCAGGGTCAGCAGCAGCCCGTCGGGCAGGCCGCCGTGGGAGAGCAGGGTGGTGAGGAAGAGCTCCAGGGTGCGGATCCCCCGGTCGCGGACGGCCGCTTCCATGCACTTGGTCCGGATGCCGACGTACGGCGGTGCGCTGCCGTCCGCCACCGCCGCGGCGACCAGCTCGGCGGCGCGGACGGCGGCGGCGTCCTCCTCCGCGTCGGGGCGTGCGCCGTAGCCGTCCTCGAAGTCGATCCGCAGGTCCTCGACGGGTTCGCGTTCCAGCTTGGCCCGGACCCGGGCGTGCACGTCGGCGAGCAGCGCGTCGTCCGCCACGCCGAGCGCGCGGGCCAGCTCGGCCGGGGTCCCGGCGTGGGTGTCGAACACCTCCAGCGCCCGGCGGCCCCACGTCCGCACGGTGTCGGCGGCGAAGGCGTCGGCCGGCACGTAGACGGTGTGGACCGGCTGGCGGGTGCCGGGGTCGCCCGGGTAGCGGCGGGCCAGGTCGGCGTCGACCGGTGCGAGCAACGCGTCCACTGCGGCGCGGGCGGCTGCGGAGAACCCGGCTCCGCCCGTCGGCCCGGTAGCGCCCACCTCGACCTGCGACATCCGTACTCCTCACGCCGGCATGCGCGCGGGGCCCGTGCCAGGCCAGCGCTTCAACAGTTTGTTGAGGCGAAGGTAGACCGGCCGGGGTCGGGCGTCAATGGCCGACCGAGCGGCGGACGGGGGCCTGCGGGCGCGCGCGGCGGGGTGGCGGTGGGGTCGCGGTGGGGTCGCGTCCGGGTCAGTCCCGCCCGGAGGCGGCATAGCGGTCACGCAGCTCCGGGATGAGCTCGGCGACCTCCTTCGGGTGCACCGAACCGTCCGGGCGGTTGCCGGTCACGCCGTACTCCTTGGTCAGCCAGTCGGCGAGCCGCTGCGGGTCGGGGTGGTTCTCGAAGGTGTCGATGTAGCTGACCAGCGCCTCGTACGCGACCTCCGGGTCCAGCCGGTACGAGCCCGGACGCGGCGCGGGGCCGATCGGACGCTCCGGGCGCCCGCCGGAGCCCGTCCTCTCCGGGAACTGCGGCGCCTCGGGGAAGTCCGGCACCTCGGGGAAGTCCGGCGCGGCCTCGAAGCCGGCCCCCTGCGGGCGGCCCGCCTCCGCCGCCGACTCCGCGTAGTCGCCGTACCCGGGCTGCTCGGTGTACTCGGGCTGCTCCGCGTACTCCACCCGCTCGGCGTATCCGACGGCCTGCCCGGCGTACGGTGCCGCGGCCGGGCCGCCCTGGGCGGCGGCCGCCTGCGGAACCGGCTGCGCGGCCGGCCGGGTCACCGGCTGCACCTCCGGCTCGGTCGGACGCGGCGGCTTGAACCACGGCGAGGCCTGGCCGGGCACCCGGCCGCCCGGCGCGCCGTCGTCCTGGTGGCCGGTGGTCCGCACCGCGCGCTCGGTCCAGACGTTCAGCTCCTCCTGCGGCTGCGCCGGGGCCTGCTGCGCCTCGCCCTCCGGCTCCTGAGCCGCCCTCAGCCGCACCGCGGCGAGCTTGGCCAGCATCGGCGCGGCCACCTCGGCGGGCATCGGCGCCACCCCGGCCGGAGCCGCCTCGGCCGCGGACGACGGCTGCTCCTGGACGGGCTGCTCCTGGACCGGCCGGCCCTGGACCGGCTGCTGGGCCTGCCCCTGCGGTCCGGGCCCGCCGGCCTGCGCCGGCTGCTGGACGTGGACCTGCGCCCGCGGCGCCGCCGGCACCGGAACCTGCGGTCCGGCCTGGGGCCCGGTCTTGGTGAGCTCCTGCGGCCCGCCCTCGACGGCCGCCGGCGCGAGAGCGCCCGCCGCGCGCGCCTCCTGGACCGCGCGCGCCTCCTTGCCCTCCTGGGCGACCCGGGCCTCCTCGTCCAGCCGGTCGAGCACCGCCGGATCGAGCGGCACCCCGTACTTGGCCAGCTTGAGCGGCAGCAGCGCCTGGATCGGCGCCGAGCGGCGCCAGCCGCGCCCGTACCGGAAGCGCAGCTGCGCCCGGTAGACCAGCCGGTTCTGCTCCAGCCGCACGACCTCGTCGTACGAGCGCAGCTCCCAGAGCTTCATCCGCCGCCAGAGCCGGAAGGTCGGCACCGGGGAGAGCAGCCAGCGCATCATCCGGACCGACTCCATGTGCCGGTCCGCGGTGATCGCGGCGATCCGGCCGACGGCGTGCCGGGAGGCCTCGACCACGACGACGAACAGCACCGGGATGACCGCGTGCATGCCCATGCCGAGCGGGTCGCCCCAGGAGGCGGCGGCGTTGAAGGCGATGGTGGCGACGGTCAGCAGCCACGCGGTCTGCCGCAGAAGCGGGAACGGGATGCGCAGCCAGGTCAGCACCAGGTCCAGTGCGAGCAGCACCACGATGCCGGCGTCCACGCCGATCGGGAAGGCGTACGAGAAGGTGCCGAAGCCCTTCTCCGCGGCCAGGTCCCGCACCGCGTTGTACGAGCCCGCGAAGCCGATGCCGGAGATCAGGCAGGCCCCGGCCGCGACAAGGCCGAGCAGGCTCCGATGGGCCTTGGTGAGCGGTGGGCGTGCCATTACGTCTATCAACCCCTGGATGTCGGCTGCGGCCGTACGCTGCCCCCGGCTGCCGGTTCCCGCTTGTCGGGGCGCCGGACGGCTCAGCGACCTCCGGGCTCGGCCCACCGGAGTTTACTCGCACGCCTGTTTCAGCGTTTCCGCAGCCCGGACTGTCACCCTCCGCCCGCCCCGGCTCCGCACCGGGGACCGGGCGGGGTGTCAGCCGGTCCGTTCCGCCGTGCCGTTGAGGTAGGCGAGCACCGCCATGACCCGGCGGTTGGCGTCGTCGGCCGGGGCGAGCTCCAGCTTGGTGAAGATGTTGGCGATGTGCTTGGCCACCGCACCGTCGCTCACCACCAGCCGGGCCGCGATCGCGGAGTTGGAACAGCCCTCCGCCATCAGCTCCAGCACCTCCCGCTCACGCGGCGAGAGCCGCTGGAGCGGCCCCGGCCGCCGGGCGGTGCTCTGCATCAGCTTGGCGATGACGTCCGGGTCCATCGCCGTACCGCCGGCCGCCACCCGCCGGACCGCGTCGATGAACTGGTCGGCGTTGAAGACCCGGTCCTTCAGCAGGTACCCGATCCCGCCGGTGCCGTCCGCGAGCAACTCCCGCGCGTACAGCTGCTGGACGTGCTGCGACAGCACCAGCACCGGCAGGCCCGGGATCTCCCGCCGGGCCTGGAGCGCCGCCTGCAGCCCCTCGTCGGTGAGCGTCGGCGGCAGCCGAACGTCGACCACGGCGACGTCGGGACGGTGCGTCAGCAGTGCGTCCAGCAGTTCCGGGCCGGTCTCGACGGCGGCCGCGATGGTGAAGCCGTGCGCTTCCAGCAGCCGGATCAGGCCTTCGCGAAGGAGGTAGAGGTCCTCGGCGAGGACAACTCGCACGGCAGCTCCAAGGTGATGGTGGTCGGACCGCCCGACGTACTGTCGATGGCGAGGACACCGTCGAAGGTACCCAATCGGCGCTCGATCCCGCGCAGCCCGGTCCCCCGGGCCGGGTCCGCCACACCTACTCCGTCATCCGTCACCGTGACCCGCAGCCGCCCGGCCCGGTACATGATGTCCACCCACACCTGCTCCGCACCCGAGTGCTTGGCCGCGTTGGCCAGCAGCTCGCAGATGCTGAAGTAGGCCGTCGCCTCGACCGGCGCCGCCAGGCGGTCCGGCAGGCTCACGCACACCTCGGTCGGCAGCGCGGAGTCCAGCGCCAGCGCACGGACCGCGTCGCCCAGGCCGCGCTCGGCCAGCACCGGCGGGTGGATGCCGCGGACCAGGTCGCGCAGCTCCTGGAGCGCCCGGGCCGAGGACTGCCGGGCCTCCGAGAGGAGCTCCCGCGCCGCCTTCGGATCGGTCTCCATCAGGTGCTCGATCGTGCCCAGCGTCATCCCGATCGCCACCAGCCGCGCCTGGGCACCGTCGTGCAGGTCCCGCTCGATCCGCCGCAGCTCGGCCGCCTGGTTTCCGACCGCGTCCGCCCGGGTCTCGGTCAGCTCCGCCACCCGCTTGGTCAGCTGGGCGTGCGAGGCCCGGCCGTCCTGGTCCAGCACCCGGCGGGCCAGCTCCGCGTAGCCGCGCACCGCGTACGGCGCCGCCAGCACAGCGAGGCCGAGCAGCGCGAACCCCAGCAGGACGGCGCCCAGCGCCGAGCCGGTGGGCGTCGGCCCGAACTGCCGGTAGTCCTGCACCGCGGACGTCAGGTACGCCGCCCCGCCCACGATGAGCCCGAACACCATCGCCGCGAGGGACGCGACGGCGAGCGGACCGACCAGCAGCCAGAGCAGCTCCGACCGCGTCGCCCGGTCCCGCGCCGACCAGTGCAGCAGCTGCGCGAACCTCGCCACCGAGTGGGACCGGTGGTACGAGTACCCCGTCCACCAGTGCCCGCGCTCGTCCGCCTCCAGCGCCGGCCGGGGGCTGTACTCGACGGGCAGCCGTATCCCGTACCACCGCAGGAGCTGGGCCCGCGTGCGGGCCGCGCACCGGCGCACGAAGAACCCCGCCACCACGACGCCCGCGGTGAGCCCGGCCACCAGCGCGAAGAGGGCCGCCGGGTAGTAGTACTCCATGAGCCAGGCGACGGTGGCGCCCGAGAAGAACGCCCCCAGGACCGGCAGCACCACGACCGGCACCATGCCCAGCACCAGCAACGCCAGCCGTGCCAGCCCGCGACCGCCCGACGCCAGCGCAGTCTCGGCCTGGGCGCGCACGGTGCCGCCGCTGAATCGACTCTCTGCTGTCACGGGTACTCCTGGTGCTGGTGCTGGTACTGATGGCGGCCGGCCTGTCGGACCGTCCCGGTCAAGTCTTCCCTGCGCGTGCCGGCCGGGCACTGGCCGTCTTACCCCGATTCCGAGGTGGTGCTAGGTCCACCCTCTGGTGGTGGGGGGTTCGGGGACTCCGTCCGGTTCTTCTGCCGCATTTCCCGGATTCCCGGGATACCAGGGCTTCCCGGACTTCCCGGGTTTCCCGGGTTTCCCGGCAGAACGCAAAGAACCCCCGTCCGGATCCCGGACGGGGGTTCTTTGTGAATGATTGTTCGGCGGCGTCCTACTCTCCCACAGGGTCCCCCCTGCAGTA
>NZ_JBWKAW010000036.1:0-81119 GCF_056437345.1 Kitasatospora sp. NPDC042419 | reverse complement strand
AGACGACACGACACCCCGTCTCTGCCGCCGAAGCACCGACCCTATGCCTGACCAGCGGAAACGCACCAATCACTCTCGGAAAGACAACGGCTTCTTAAGCCGCTTGTTCGGGGCGCGTGCCAGGGGCGTACGCGAGCACTGCTGGTTCGTCGACGTCGGGTCCGTGCTGCCATTGATGTGCGTCGGCAGGTGTATTCGGATACTCCCGCCTCCCTTCGGGCAGCGGGAGGCGGATAGGGTCTCCGCCCGCAGTGCCTACCGGATGAGCAGTGCCGCTCGCAGCCCGGGTTCGCGGAGGTGGGTGAGGAGCTCGGGGTCGTCGAAGAGGATCTCGGCGGCGGGGTCGAGGGCCTGGTGCAGCATGGCCTGGACGACGTCGGCCATCGGCTGTTCGTTGACGACCGCGGCCCAGCGAGCGGCGTCGTCGTGGTCGCCCTTGGCGGTGGCGCCGGCCCACTGGGCGACGCAGGCCTTGGTGACGTGGAAGGCGTTCACCCTGCCTTTGGCCAGCAGGCCTCGGTTGAGGTCGAACAGGTCGATGGTGGCCTCGCCCCTGGGGGTGAGCGGGTGGTACTGGCCGACCGCCAGGACCAGGCGCAGGTGCGGTGTCGGGTCTTCGGCCGTGGGGTCGATGAGCAGCGGGTTCCCGTCGAGGTCGAGCGGGAAGACAGCCTTCTTAAGGTGGCTGTTGCACAGTGAGCAGGCGAGTACGTGGTTGGTCCAGTCGAAGGCACGCATCGGGTGCCGGTCAATGGGATCGAAGTGGTCTACGTCGGTGCCCTGATTGTCCCCGCAGTACATGCACCGCTCGCGCCCGGCCGCCATTTCGCCGAGGAGGCTGCGAAGCGTCGGGTACACGTGCCGCCGTACCGTGGAGTGGCTCCAGAGCTGTTGTGCTCTGGCCTTCGGTTTCGGAGCCAGCACGATGTCGCAGGTGCATTCGGCCATGCGGGAGCGCGGTGGCTCCGTCAGGGGGAGCCGGTGGATCCGGATCACGCGACGTGCCCGGTCAGGGCGTGCAGGTGGGCGGCGACCTCGTCGACGCGGGCGGACGGCGAGCTGGTCAGGGTGCGCTTCAGTTGCCGGTAGCGTTCCCGCTCCTCCTCGCTCGCCCCGCCGGCCACGATCTTCATCTCCAGTGCGACCAGGAGTGCCCGGGCCTCGTCCGCGCGCTGCGAGTACGGGGTGTCGAGGCCGAAGAGCTCGGACAGCACCGCGTCGTCGCCGCTGCCGAACACCACCCGGTCGTACAGGTCCGTCCCGACGACCTCCGGGGCCTCGTCGACGTCCGGCCCGGGCAGCCGGATCAGCCCGGCGGGGTCGGCGGCCTGGCAGATGTACGGGCTGTGGGTGGTGACGAGGAACTGCACCAGCGGGAAGTGCTGCTTGAGCCAACCCCCGATGCGCTTCTGCCAGGACACGTGCAGGTGCGCGTCGATCTCGTCGATGATCACGACACCGGGGACGGTCACGACGGGGTGGCCGCTGTCGCGATCGACGCGCAGGGCGCCGTAGGTGTCGTGGAGCTGCTTGAGGATGTCGACCACGAGCGCGGCCACAGTGCGGTAGCCGTCGCTCATCTCCCGCAGGGGGAAGGAGCGGCCGCCGTGCGCGACCCACAGGCCGTCGGAGTCCACGTTCCCGATGGTGTAGTCGTCGGGCAGGAGCTCGTCACCGAGGATCTCCAGCGCGACGAGCTTCAGCTCCGCCGCCCCGGGGCGGTTCTCCAGGGACCGCAGGTGCTGCTCGATGAGCCAGCTGACGCCCTCGGCCAGCGAGGCGTCCTCGTGGAAGAGGCTGGTCAACCGGGCCACGGCACCCGCCCCGGCCATGCGCCGCTGGACCTCCCCCGAACCACCGACGAGCCGGCGGAACGGACCGTAGCCCGCGCAGAACCAGCCCACCGGGTTGTCCGCCCACGGCCCCCGCTGGGCGGCGGTCGGCGCCTTCCTGTACTCCACCGTGCTCAGGGCCGGCTGGGCGTGCCGACCGGTGGCGACGGCGGTGTCCGGCGCGGTCCACTGCAGGCCCGCCCAGAACACGCCGGCAGGAGGCCGCCCCTTGTCGAACCGGTCCTCCGACGGGTCCGGGTGCAGGCACACCTCCGCCACAGCCTGCGAGCGCTCGTCGCTGATCCACGAGTCGAAGCCGGTCACCAGCCCGCGCGCCGCGCTCGGACCGCTGACCGCCAGCGCGACGGCGCGCAGCAGGGTGGACTTGCCGGAGCCATTGCGGCCGGCCAGCACCGTCCATCCGGCGTAGGAGCCGTCGGGCCTAGTCAGGTCAAGGTCCACCTCACGGGCGCCGCGGAAGCCGCGTACGTTCCGCACCCGCACGTTCTTGAGGTACATGCCCCGTCCTCCGACCCGGTTCCTCCGCCTTGCGGCCCGATTGGGGTCGCTTCGACGACTCTAGCCGTGCCCCGACCCGCACCGGCGAGGCTCTTCCGTCGGGGGCGCCCTCGTTCAGGCCGGCGCGGCGGCGATCACGGTGTCAGTCATAGCCGATGGGCGCCGGGCGCGATCGCGTCGTCGTGCATGCGGGCGGGTAGTTCGGCCCAGTCGTGGAGGGCGCCTTGGAGGAGGTTCTCGAACTGTGCCCTGCCTTCGTGGGCCAGGAGGTCTTGCAGGCATGCGCAGTACCCCATCATGGCGCCGCCGGTGAAGCAGACGAAGATCCCAGCCGCTTGCAGGCCTCGTGCCGCGAGGGCGACCTCTTGTCCGAACGGCAGTGATACCCGGGTGGCCAGTTCCCGTGCGAAGGCCTGCTCGATGCGGGGCCGTCCCAGTGCGGCCAGCAGTCGGCCGACGACGTTGCCGAACATGCCGTGCAGAGATTTCTTCCCGTCCAGGAGCGCGCGGGCGAGGTTCGCGAGTGCCTCGCAGCCCCTTCCACGGTGGCGTTCGACGAGGGCGTTCCAGGTGGTTTCGCTCACGTGGCGCAGCGCTTGGGCGGCGATGGTGTCGCCGCCGCCCGCGGTGACGAGTTCGGCGCACACCCGGGCGGCGTTGTCCGTCTCGGCGCGGCTCACGACCCGTGGCGGGCTCGGAGCCGGACGGGAGGCGGTGCGCTGGGCCGGGATCCGAGGCGTCCTCGACGGCGTTGCGGGGCGTGCACTCGAGGAGGGTCGGTTCACCGTGGAAGCGGGCCGGCGGGGCCTTCGGCCCGCCTGCCTCGCGGGTGCGCCGCTCGCTGCCCACCTGCGTGGGGACGGATCGGTGGGTCGCGGGCCGGCGGGGAGTCCTTGATGCAGGTGGCAGCGGATCCCGGGACGGGAGACCCGGTTCCTGCAGAGCTTCCTGTCCTTCTTCATCGCACGGCACCTGTTGACCATCCACAGAGAGTGACCAACACGGCACCTTCAGAAAAGAGGACGAGGACCGTATCGGTTCGATCGGGTCATCCCGGGCAACCCTGTGACCTCCGGGGTCGGTCGCTCTCGGGCTGCGGGGCAGCTCATGGGAGTACCTCTGCCGCAGGAGGTTGCCCCGATCCGTTCGACCACCTGTTCACCCTGCGGCGCCGCACCGGGGCCGGGGCCGAGCACCGGCCCGGAAGGTGTCGTCGGCGGCCCTTCGCCGACCGGGAGCAGAGCAGTGGGGCCGGGGCGCTTCGTAGCCGACCCCACCGCTTTGTGCGGCGCGGGGATCGTTCAGCGGCGGAAGCCGCGGTGCGGGTCGCGGGTCTTCACGTTCCCGAACGGGTCGAACCAGGCCGCCACGCGCAGGTCGCCCATGCCGATCTGCTGATTGGTTTCGCCGTCCGGGTCCTCGATGCCGTCGAACCGGGCGTTGTAGAGCATGAGGACGTCGGTGTCCTGGAAGAACATGTCCGTGCAGGCGTCGAAGTCGTAGTCGTCGCGGTGGACCGGCAGTGGCGTGTGGGCGGCGTCGTCCGTGCCGTCGAGTTCCTCCTGCAGGTCGCGGGCGTCGTCGAGGGCGAAGTGGAGGGCGAGTTCTTCGGCGGTGCAGGTCGGCTGCGGCCATCGGCCGTGTTCGAGGTCGTCGGCGAGGTCGTCGGCGGCGCGGGCGAACCGGCGGCGCCACTGGAGGTCCGCGGCGAAGGTCAGCTTCGGCATCCGTGCGAACACGCCCCAGGTGCCTTCGTGTTCGCCTTCCACCAGGCGCTTGTCGCCGAGTTCCTCGGCGTCGTCGTACGCCTCGTCGGCGAGGACCGTGAGCGCGGTGTGGAGCAGGTCGGCGGTACGGGGGGTCAACTGCCACAGGCAGCCCTCGTCCTCGCACTCCGGGTCGTCGCAGTGGAGCGGCTCCGCCGCGAACAGCGCGGCGAAGTCCACGCGCTCCTCGGACCGGTCGCTGTCGCCCGGCTGGTCCGAGGCCCGGTGAAGCCAGCCCTTGCCGAAGTCCTCCACGACGGGCTCCGGGCTCCACTGGGCCACTTCATGGCCCTCGTCCGACCGCAGCCGGCGCACCTTGCCGAGGTCGAGGAGGCTGTCGGCGCCCTCGACCTCGGCTCCGGAGTCGGCGAGCCACATCACCGCTCCGACCACGTCGTGCGGATCGTCCTCGTCCAGTTCCCCGGCCGGCAGCGGGTTCCAGCCCTGGTCGGTGGCGGCCTCCAGCAGGGCCTTCCGGTCGTGGACGTGGAACTCCCTCAGCACGGCGAGGCGGACAACCGGGCCCGTGAGATCACGCAGCCGGGCGTCATGGGGCGTCCGGGCAGCCCGACCGCCGCTCTCTTCCCCCTCCGCGCCGTCCAGGTCCACTTCCCGGTCGTCGACGGGCATCCTGCCACCGAAGTCGCTTGAGTGTTCGGGCCAGTTGAAGAGCGATCCCACGGCGGCCGGCCAGGTTCCGGCGCGCGCGTGGGCCACCGCCTGCCGCAGGGAGGCCGCCGGCGCATCGGGGAGCTGTCCGCACAGGTCCTCGACACCTTCCTCCAACGAGGCGTCGGAGCCCGGACGCAGAGCGCGGAGCAGTTCGGCCGCTCGTTGGGCGAGTTCGGGCTCGCGGCAGGTGAGGACGGCCTGCAGCGAGTCCGGTCCGTCCTGGTGGCCGACGAGGGCCAGGACGCGGCTCTTGCTGGGGGTGTGCTCGCAGAAGAAGTCGCGGAGCACAGCGGTGGGACGGTGCTGGGGCATGCGGAGGACTCCGGGGGAAGGGGGTGGGCCGGTGCTGCCGCACAGGTGTGGAGTTCCGCTGGTGGACGCGTTGCTGAGGCGTCCCCGGACGGTGATGAAGGCGCTCGACCGCGGCTGGTACCACCGATACTGTCGGCGGCCCGGACCCGGCTGTGTCCGACACCGTACCCGACGGCAGCGCTCGTGTCCGCTTCGAAAGCCGGATCGGGCCCGTCTGTTGGACCGTCGCGCCCTGTCGACCTGGTTGTCCGATCCATGGAGCAGGATGGGCATGACCATTCGTGTCTGAGGAGGGATGTACGGCATGGCCACCAACAGCTCACGGCTGCCTGTGGAGTTCCTGGTCGCTGTTGCAGCCGGCGCCGACGCCGGGTCGGCCGCGGCCCGGATGGCTGCTGAACAGGCCCGTGCCTTGGCAGATGACCGGCAGTGCGCGCGTCTCCTCGAGGCACTGCTCACGAGGCCCTTCCGGGACAAGGCGCCTGAGTGGCTCTTGGAATCGGCGGTGACCCAGGGGCTGCGGAAGGCGGAGTCAGAGCCCGACTATATGGTCGGGACGGCGATCGAGCTGGTGGCTCTCGCGCTTGCCCATCCCGAGTGCGGAGATGCCCTTCGAGACAGTGCACTCCGACGGTGCACGGCCGGCCAGCTCGGTTCTCTTGGTACCGCCCGCCGGCCGCCGGTTCTGTGCGAGGCCGTCGCAGCCGAGCTGCGCAGGCGGGTGCCTGAGCGTCCGTTCATCACACCGGCCCTGCTCAAGGAACCGACACCCGCCCAGCTTGTCCTGCGGACCGAACGCCTTCACAACGACGTGTTCGACGCCGCGGTCTCTCTGCTGCCCGATGCGCCCGACGACAACGGTCACGACAACGAGAGCTCCGACGCCTGGTGGGAGCGGATCAAGCACGCGCTCGCCGCCTGGGAGACCATGTGGTCGGCGGTCCTCAAGCGCCACCCCGACCGGCACTCCCAGCTCGTCGACCGCAGCGAAGGAACCGACGCGCACCGCGTCATCACGGACCAGTTGCTCGGCAGCCTGCCGTGGATGGTCGAGCCCGGCCTGCTCAGGCGGATCGCTCTGGAGGATCTGGACCGCTTCGATCAGGCCCGGCTGGCGGCCCGGGTGTGCCGCGCCCTGCAGGAAGGCTCCTCACCGAAGGAAGCCCGGGAGCGCTTCGCTACCGAACTCGCCTCCCTCAGCGAGGAGGGACGCAAAGACATCGAGCGCTACCTCGAGGAGGGCGGCCGCCGGGCCAGATGGGGTGCGCGCGCCGCCGTCTTCTGGGCTTCCCACGCCGCAGAGGGGCGCTGGCGCCTCATACTCAACCCGGCCGAGGCCAAGCCATCGTACGGCGATCCCTACACCTGGCTCACACCTGCGGATGACCTCACCGAACTGGGACGGCACTTCGCCGATGTGGCCGTACAGGCGCTCCAGAGCTGGCAGCCGGACAGCACCCTCGGTATCAGTCAGGCAGCCGACCTCCGCTGGGTCCACGCCATGCTGCTCCACCTGCCCGAAGTGACGCCTGCCGTCAAGAAGACGGTCCAGTCAATGATCCGCGATGCCCGCCTCGGCCAGGCCCGTCCCCGCTCCTACGACTACAAAGCGCAGGAGGACCACCGGCAGTTCACCGAACTGCTCGCTGCGGTCAGCCGGATCGTCACCGACCCGCTCCCCCAGCCGCCCGCCACACGACGCGCGGCCCTCGGCGATCCCGCACAGGTAACGCCCCGCGCCCTCTCCGCCGTCGCCGCGGACGTCCTCGACGACTACCTGGACCGGCACGCCGGTGACGACGGACTCGTCGAGAAGGCGTTGCTGTCGTTCACGCACAGTGGCAACGGGTACAGCCGCTCGTTCCCCGATGTTCTCGCACGCCATACGAACCCGCGGCAGGCAGTCCACACCCTGACTCACGAACTACGGAGCAGGCTCGGCGGGAACCCCGCCAACCGCGAAGCATGGGCCCGGCACGTTCTCGCTCTACCCGACTGCCCCGACGAAGCCGTCCTCGCCATGCCGGCCTGGACCGCACTCAAAGCCAGGGGAAGCCACCACGACAGCATCCACCCCGCCGTGGTCGCCCTGGTCGTCGGCACGCTCGGCGACGACGACCGCGCCTGGCAACGGCTCGCCGACAGCCCGATCACGCCGTCCGGCCCCAATGCCTGGCTCCGCCTCGGCGACATCCTCACAGCCGCAGCAGAGGGAACGGCATGGCCGAAGCCCCCCGCCACCCGGTGACAGATCCAGGCAGCCTTGAAGCAGGCCAGCCTGACGGCAGTACCGAGCCGATCCGAACACGAAGGTGAAGCGCCACCCGGCCACACCGTCCTGCCTCGTCATCCCACCATCCGCGAGGTCGGCAGCCCTGAACTCGGAAACCCGGCCGTCCGCGCGGCTCAGCAGGCTGTCCTGCTGAACCGCGCGGACGCCTCCGCTGTCCAGGCCGCCGCCGACCGGTCGCGGGCCGGGCGGCGCGCCGAGCACAGGCGGCGATCTGTTCGAGGTCGAGATGGACGGGTCTCCCAAGACTTGATCAGGTACGGGGTGCGTGCACCCCGCGGTCATGGCATGTCGCGACAGCTGACTTCCTCTGGGCCTGGCCGGAGTGCCACTGACGATTCGCTGTCACTCACGGCTACTCAGCTCCTCACAACCCCGCTGGGTGGCAACGGCCGGCCTTCCGGCCAGAACCACAAGGACACGCGGCGTTCTTCGGGACCGAACGCCCCGGCCCCTTGGGCCTGGTCTTGGGAGCCGTACGGCCAGTCGTCTGCGCTCTGCCGTGCGCCCGCCAACGAGCAAGCGCCGCAGGAAGCTGGTCACCTTGATCGAGCAGCCATTGGGCCGCCACTCGACCGGCTTCGTCGGGGAACGTCTCCGCTGCCTTATGCAGCCCATCGTCGGTGAGGAACACCGCCGCGATGGTGGCGTACGAGGACCCGTGGAAGGCCTTCATCCCGCTCAGACGGAAGACGTGGCGGGCGTATCCCGCCCCCGCCATGACGGCCGCGCCGGTGACCGTCGCACCGGGATCGTCCTCGCCTGGTGGCGTACTGGTGGCGTTGAAACGATCCACCAGGGTCCTCTCGCTGGGAGAAACCTCGATGAGCGTCTCCGCTGCCAGCAACTCCTGGTAGCGATCAAGCAGTTCGCTGCGGTCGGAGTAGGTGAACCTGCCGACGGCGGAGGTGTGGGAGAAGTGCACGACGTACATGTCGTCCTGCAGTCCGGAGGTCTTCATCTCCACTGCTTCCGTGCTCGCGTAGCCGGCCGCGAGCACGCCGGCCGGTCGACGCTGGCCTCTCCGACCGTCGTCACCCAGGCGCGCGCCTGGGGACGACAGGAACGGACAGATCTGTGCTGCGTAGACACCACAGATCTCGTGCACCGGAGCCTCGCCGCTCCGGATGGCGTCGACACTGCCTCCTTCCGGCATATGCATGACGAACTGCCACCGCGTCTCGTCACGGAACGGCAAACCGCAGACCGCGCACCAGTCGAATGTTGCGAGGACCAGTTTCCGGCGCTCGTCGATCGAGCCGAAGTCGACACCATCAGCGTCCCGGTCTACCGTCGCGATCACCGGATACCCGCGAGGGTCGCGACTGAGATGGCCCAGGCGCTGGGGGATGGTGATGTCTCCGGGTTTCACGGCTACTCCTAGATGATCTTCGCTGCACCTCCCAGCGAGCATATGGGCTATGCACGACAGGCACCCGGGAAGTCAGGGAACGCACCCACCACCGAGAGCCGTTGCATCACAGATGCCCACCTGAAGCCGCAGCTCATCGGCACCCGTGAGCACCCATCGCATGCGGCCCCAAAGTGACCCCAGGCCGAGCACCTCGCCGCAGCTACTGCCGGCGGCGCGGCTGTCAGGGCATGTCGCGGCAGTGTAGGGCCTGGGCCTTGTTCTGCAGGTCGCTGACGATTCTGCGCCACCTCCGGGATCCGCGCCCCAACCAGTGGATTTCGCCGATCGGGTGCCAGTCGACGAGCGCGGCCAACTCTGCGGCGATGGTCTCGGGGTCAGTGTGGTTGTGGCCGGGACGTTGCGGGTCGAGTTCCTGGGCTAGGTTGTGCAGGCGGTGTGCCGCGCGGTAGTAGGAGAGCTGGGTCTCGGTGAGCCTGCGGACGGCGTAGCCACCGCACTTGCTGCACCAGTGGTAGTCGAGGTCCTCGCGACCGAGGAGGTCCGCGGGGAGCAGGAGTTCATCGTCGTCCGCGACGCCGCGCTCGTTGGAGTGCCGGCACAGGGGCGAGTGGCCTTTGCCCTGGATCCGCGGGTTGGCGCTCGTGGTGTAGATCTGAACGTCCGCGAGGACGCCGAGCGGGATGCCGCTTCCCCGTCGCCGCCAGTCGCCGGTCGGGGACTCAAACGGTTCGAGGTCGAGGCCTTCGTCGGCGAGCAGGCCGTGCCACACCGCGCTGGGCACCGTCCGACGGTGGCCGTCGCGGTCGTGGCCGCCGTCCAGGGTGCGCAGGTCGTGCACGCCGCGGGCGATCGCGAGGAGTCGCAGGTTGCGTTCGCGGTCCCGGTCGTCGAAGGCGAGCCAGGCAGCCCTCGGTTCGCCGTACTCCAGACCGAGTTCAGCGCCGAAACGCAGGTCATCGATATCCAGTACGGGTTGGGGCCACAGAGACGTTCCCGACGTGGGCCTGCTGCCGATGCGCTCGGCCCAGGGCTCGACCAGGCTGGTCGGCAGGTCGGATGCGCCGGCGACGATCACACCCCGCCAGCCGTGTGCCAGCCGCTTCTCAATCACCGTCAACGGGAGGACCTCTGCCCCGCCGCTCGTCGAGAAGACGATGAAAAGCTGATCGCCGTCGGGCGCGAAGGTTCGAAGGACACGCAGGTGCTCTGCGGTGACCGGTCGGCGTTCGAGGACCGGGGTGTCGTCGAACACCCCGGGCCGGATGGGGCTCGTAGGGTTGTGCGCGTCTCCGTCCGCAGGCTCTGTGTCGTCGGCCAGGGGCTCACAGACCAGCGGCCAGGACCGGCTGAGGAGCCGGTCCGCGACGAGTGCGGGGACGAGGAGAGTGAGGGTGCGGCGCCCCCAGTCGGCGCCGGTGAGATAAGTGACCAGGACGCCGAGCACCCACGAGTCGACGTCGTGGAGAAAGCCGTGCTCGGGCTGGTGCGGAGTGCTCTCCTTGATCTGCGGCAGCTGCACCCTCACCAACTGCGTGGGTGTGGGTTCCGACCCGGCGACGAACGTGCGTGTGTGCTGCGCCCAGGAGACGACGAGCGCTTCGGCGGCCTCGCGGGTCTGATCGTAGCCCTTGCGGTTGCTCCGGATCCCGCGCATGAGGTTCGCCACAACATAGGACGGTCGCGAGGAGCCGTCCCTGCTGCGCGCGGCATCGTTCTGCCAGCCGCGCCAGAGCGCCGTGAGGCCCTTGCCGATGTCGCCGCTCTTGGCGAGCGCACCGAACGCCGGATCATTCATCGGGAGTTCGGGTTCGCTCATGCCGGCCGCAGCCGCGCCGACGAGGAGCCCTGTCGGGTCAACGAACAGTGCTGCCTGGCTACGGATTTCCTCCAGGTGGCGCTTCTTGGCCGTCAGCTTCGGCTTCGCCCAGTCCGCGAGCCACGGGAACATCACCGCGGTGCTTTCAGCCTGGTGCAGGCTCTGAGCGGCGGCGCGCCACCGGTCGAAGACGCGGTCCCGCAGCCACTCGGCATCGGCACAGGCGTCCTCGTCAGAGGCTCCGTCGTCCTCGTCGTCTTCCTGATGCGCGAGCGCCGAGCGACAGACGCCTCCAGCAGGTCTGCCCGGAGCCGAAGCCCAGCTCCAACGGCAGCTGCTGCCAAGGGATCCCGGTGTAGAGCACGAAAAGGATGCCCTGCAGGCACAACCGGTCCGGCACAGGCTTGGGCCCAGGTGACCGCTCGGGCCAGGACGGCAACATCGGCTCGACCATCACCCACTACTCGTCGTCCACGACCCACGGCTTGACGCTCACGCCCTCACGAACGGCTCAATCGTCGTACCGACTACGACTGACCTGCACTCGCCCACAAGATCGTGTTACGAGCTCATAGGCTATCGCCTGCGACGGCCCGAGCACCCCGTCACGGCGAAGTGCCGGAGCACCACTTACTCGCATGGCGCTCCGGCAACTTCTGTGCTCAGGCCGTCAGCTTCGACGCCTCACAATCGAGGCCGCAAAGTAGAGCCACCGGACGGGATTCAGGTATACCGTCCAGGAGATCCTTGAGGTGTCCGTGAACTCCTCCCAGAACCGGTCTTGTTCATCTACTGTGGCGACCTTCTTTGCCGGAGCGGGGCCGAAGAGGTAGCGCAGGTCCCGTTGGCCCGCTGGTCGCCAACGGTGGTTCAGGTAGACCATGAGGCCCCCTTCATCACTGGTCAGCCCAGAGGGATGGGCGTCGATTCGTGCGCCGTTGCAGCAGAGCAGGATCCCATGCTCGTCAAGAATCCGTCTGGCAGACCTCAAAGCCTGGAAGAGATCGGAGCCGGCCCCCTCGAACCGCTCTCCCGATGGCGCTGTGATGACGAGGGACCACGGGGACTCGTCCGAAGCATCGATCATCCAAGTCTCTGGCTTCTTGTCGACCTGAGCGGTGACGATCTCTCTCACTGCGCCCCCCCTGTAGTTCGGGTTCTCAATCACCTCGGGAAGAGCCGTTCCGGGCTTCCACCGCACGGCCCGCACAATGTCACTTGGGTCGATCTCCGTGAAAATAATCTCACGTTCATTGCCGAATCCGTACTTCAGACGGACACCCAAGGGTATAACACGGTTCATGGAAACTCCCCTACCCGGGTTGGCTATCTCGTAGACCCAGCGCGCCGCGCCCTTACCGCCCTGCGGAAACATGCTGGCCTCGTATGCGCTCGTGGACGTCCCAACCCAGGGCGAGGGCGTGTTGTAGAGCTGATACTGGACGAGGTCCGTATTGCTTCCGTCAGGACGGGGCTTGAATCCCGACTGGAAGATCACTGAAGGGTTCCGCATGTCCGACCTGTAGACGGTCGTGGGGCTGACAATCGCCCGCTTGGGAACCTGCACGCCGGGTATAGGGCTACCCGAGCTGTTGGTCGCGCCTCCCGCCGCACTGTTGCCGGCACCACTGCCGCCCTTGCCATTCCCGCCCTTGCCGGAGCCGCTCCCTCCCTTGGGGGTGGAGGTGCCCTTGCCCGGTGTGTCTGGTGTGGTGGGCTTTACGGGGTTGGTGGGGGCAAGGTTGGCAGGGGTGGGGGTGGGGAGGTCGTCGGCGGCCTTGGCACCGGAACGCAGCCCCTTGATGATATTCCGTACCGCCCGGAAGCCCTTGATTGCTCCCTTCAGGATGCCGCCGACACCCGTGGCGATTCCGACGGCGTCTCCGGTGAGGCGGCCGGCTTGGTAGGAGTCGGAGTTGGGGTCGATGTTGAAGACGTCCGCGACCGGGTGGTCGTCGGTGTACTTCTCGTGCTGGTGTGCCGTGCAGCCGAACGGGTTGCCGAGGCAGCCCATGTTACGGACGCCGTCGTAGAGATCCATCCCGTTGTTGACTGTGACGGCCCAGGCGGGTCCGACGTAGGAGTGGACGACTCCGCCGACGTAGCTTCCTGCGGAGTTGGCTACGTCCTTGACGGTGTTGACGGCGTCGCTGAACCAGTTGAAGCCCGTCGGGTCGCTGCCCGAGGTGGGGTTGTCGGCCCCGTAGGTGTAGCCGCCCATCTGATTGGGGTCGCCGGCCTGGAAGACCGGGTCGACGGTGAGGAAACGGCCGATGACGGGGTCGTAGTTGCGGGCTCCGAGCAGGTTGAGTCCGCTGGTGGCGTCGACGGGTTTGCCGAGGTACGGGCTTTGCCCTATTTCGTGGACACTTGCGTTCTATGCCAGCAGTCTCAGGCTATCCATCGTGGACGTCTGACGCTCGAAGTCGGCAGGGCTGAGATAGCCGAGCGCGGAGTGGCGTCGGCGCCGGTTGTACCAGGCCAGCCAGGAGAACACCTCCGCGCGAGCCTGCGACCGGGTCAGCCAGCGTGAACCGTAGAGAAGTTCGCGCTTGAGCGTCGCGAAGAACGACTCCGCGAGGGCGTTGTCGTAGCTCGATCCGACCCGGCCCATCGAGCGGCGTATCCCGTGCCGGCGACAGGCGTCGGCGAACGCCGCGGATGTGTATTGCGCGCCGCGGTCCGAGTGGAACACCACCCCGCGCACGTCACCGCCCCGGACACCGACCGCGGACCGGACCGCGTCGACGACCAGGCCGGCACGCATGTGCTCGGCTAGGGACCAGCCCACCACCCGCCGCGAGTGCATGTCGATCACCGTCGCGAGATACATCCACGACCCGCCGACCGGCAGATACGTGATGTCGCCGCACCAGCGCGTATCCGGCGCCGCTGCCGTGAAGTCCCGCCCGACCAGGTCCGGCACCGGCGCCGCCGCCCGGTCCGCGACCGTGGTCCGCACCGTGCGCCGCAGGTGCCGCCCGGCCAGGCCGCGCTCGCGCATCACCCGGGCAACCCGCTTGTGGTTCACCCGCCCGTGCCGCTCGCGCAGCTCGCGGGTGACCCGCGGCACCCCGTACGCCCCCGTTCGTCTCACTGTGGATCTCCTCGATCCGCGCCGCGAGCTCGTCCTCGGCCGCCTTGCGCGCCGCACGGGCCGGCGCCGCCTGGATCCACCGGTAGAACCCGGACACCGAGACGCCCAGGGCCCGGCACAGCCGCTGTACTCCATACAGGGTGCGGTGGTCGGAGATGAACCGCCAGCGGCCGGTCATCGACCCATCTCCTTGGCAAAATACGCGGCCGCCTTCCGCAGGATCTCCTTCTCCAGCTCCAGCTCACGGACCTGCCGGCGCAACCGGCGCAGTTCCTCGCGCTCCGCCGCCGTCATCGGGCCCTCACCGCCCGCACCGGACGCGCCGGCAGCCGCCCGGGACCGCTGGACCCACTGGCGCAGTGATTCCGGGTTGACGCCCAGCTCGCGCGCCACCGACGGGATACGCCGCCCGCTGGACTCCACCAACGCGACCGCGTCCCGCTTGAACTCCCCCGAGTACCTCGCAGCACCCATGAGGACATCCTCTCCACGGACCCGAAGATCCGCTTCTCAGAAGCGTCCACTGTTCGGGGTAAAGCCCACCGCGCAGGCATCCCCTCCGAACTGGAGGACCTGGTGCTCCAGTTGCTGGCCAAGGACCCCGACGAACGCCCCGCCCACGCCGGCGAGGTGTGGCGGCGTCTCGCCGTGTGGCTACCCGACCGCCGCACCCCCGAACAGGCACTCGTCCCGTGGGCCGAAGTGGACCCGCTGCGGCCCTTCACCCACCCGATGGGACCCGAGGCCCGGCCTGTGCGGGCATGGGCAGCATCGGGGCGGAACGGCCGACCTGGGCGGACGGGGGCAACACCAGGGCGGCACAGCCAGCCGCCGCGCTGACCCGCGCGCCTGACCGACCAGAACGCAACGTACGCCTCCCAAACCCGCCATGGTGCATCTGTGAACAAAGTCAATGGTCATGTACGCTGACCGATGCAGTTCGAAGGAAGGGTGGCTTGATCACACACCCATGACCGAGGGGAAAGTCCTCCCTCCACCAGAAATGCCCTGGGAGTGTAGATGTCCACGTCGCGCGCCGTGCCGGTGACCTTGGCCGAAATCGCCCGCCTTGCGGGTGTGGGACGAGCCGCGGTGAGCAACTGGCGGCGGCGGCATCCGTCCTTCCCTGGGCGGATCGCCGGCACCGACGCCAACCCTCAGTTCTCCTTGACCGACATCGAGGGCTGGCTGCGCGACACCAAGAAGTTGAAGAAGTCCGCCGAGAGGGAATGGCTCTGGCCCGGTTTCGAGGCGCTCGGCGGGCGTGACGAGACCGGGGCCGCGATCGCCGAGGTAGGGCGGCTCCTCTCCGGGCGGGCGAGCGACGAAGGCGAGGTGATCCGTGCCGACACACGGGCGCTGATCGAACGGGCCGTGGATCTCGGACAGCGTGAAGGGGGCATGGAAACGTTCGCGTTTCTGCTGCGCCGTTGGCTCGACGTCCATGTGCGCCAGATCGCCACGACCCCGGAACCGCTGGCATCCCTCATGGCACAACTCGCCCTCAGGGCTGCCAACGACGTGGCGGGCGACAGCCCGGGCAGCTCCGGCGGCACAACCGTCATGGACCCTGCTTGCGGCCCCGGGCATCTCCTCCTGGCCGCGGCCGACGCCGTGAGGGCGTCCGGCGCCGGGGCACTCACGCTGCTCGGCAGCGACCGGGACGCCGTCCTCGCCTCGCTGGCAGACTCCCGCATGGCCCTCGCCGCGAACGAGGGCCACGGGGAGAAGGAGTGGGCGCAGGTCTCCGTACGGGCTGCGGACTCCCTACGCGACGACCCGTTCGCCGGCACCTCCGCCGACATCGTCCTGTGCAACCCGCCCTTCAGCGAACGGGACTGGGGATACGAGGAGTTGGCCACCGACGCCCGCTGGAGCCACGGCCTTCCCCCGCGCACCGAGCCCGAACTCGCCTGGGTCCAGCACTGCCTGGCTCAGCTGCGGCCCGGCGGCACCGCGGTACTGCTGCTGCCGCCCGCCGTCGCGGCCAGGAAGGCCGGCCGCCGCATCCGCGGCTCGCTGCTACGCACCGGGCAACTGCGGGCCGTCGTCGCGTTGCCTCCAGGCTGCGCCGCACCGCACAGCGTCTCCCTGCACCTGTGGGTGCTGCGGATGCCCGTCCACGGGGAAGGCACACCGGTGGGCGATCGGCTGCTGGTCGCCGACGCGGCCTCGCGCTTCCCCCGGGACCCGGAGGAGAAGTGGACCCCCGACTGGGCAGCGATCAGCGCTTTCGTGCGCGAGGCCGTCGAAGAGGCGGACTCCCCACAGGCCCCTGCCTACGTACGACAGGTGCCCGTCATCGAACTCCTCAACGACGAGGTCGACCTCACCCCTGGACGCCACATTGCCTCGCCCCCGGCAGACACGGCACTCCGACTGGCCGAATCCTGGCGGGAGTTCACCGGGCTCACCGCGAACGTGAACAAGTCGGCCAGGCTGCTCGCGGCGCTCGACCTCGCCACGGCCGAGGCGGACACACCGACGGCAACCACAGTCGCCGAGCTCGCCCGGGCCGGGGCGCTCACCCTGCGCGGCGGCCAGCAGCCGCCGGAGGAATCGATCCACGCCGGCCCGGCGTCCGACGACGGCATCCCCCTCCTCACCGTCCCCGATCTTCTGGTGGACGGCGAACCCCGCAGCTGGCTCGCTCCCGGCACCGCGGCGGCCGGCGAGGCCGTCATCGCCGAACCCGGGGACATCGTGGTGGTGGGCGTCGCCCGTGCCTTCTCCGCCTGGGTCCACGAGGGGCCGCCGACCGCCCTCGGCCCCCAACTGCATGCCGTGCGAGTACAGCCCGAACAGCTCGACGCCTGGTTCCTCGCCGGTTCGCTGCGGGCTCCCGCCAATGCCCGGCAGGCCGGCACCCACACCACGAGCTCCTCCCGCATCGACGTCCGCCGTCTCCAGATCCGCCAGATCCCCCTCGGAGAACAGCGGCGCTACGGAGAGGCGTTCCGCGAACTCACCGTCTTCGAACGACTCTTGCGTCGCGCAGCCGGCCTCGGCACGAGCCTCGTCCGCGACCTCGGCGACGAGCTGGCGGCGGGACGGCTGGCCAACCCGTAGCACATCGGCTCGCCCACACCAGTCGGCGTCACGCCTCCCTTCGCCTGGGCTCGGCCAGGCGGTCCGTGAGCTGGGCGTCGACCGCGCGGCGTACGGCCTCGACACGAGCCGCGAGTTCCGGTGGCAGGCCAGCGGCGGTGCGGCCCGCCGTGTCGACCACCGCGATGACCGCCTCCAGTTCCCCGAAGGCGAGTCGACACTCAGCCATGCGCAGCCGAATCAGCGCGCGATCGGCCCGCTCGGCCGGGCCGTCGCCATGAATGAGACCGTCGTCGACGGCCTGGTAGAGGCGAGCCGCAGCGCCGAAATTGCCGGAGAGGCGGAAGCCGTCCGCAGCCCCCTGCCACACACGACGCACCAGAGGCCGCCGCTCACCCCACTCCTCGCGGACCCGTTCTGTCAGACCGTGCAGCCGGTCGATCGCGTCGCCCGGCTCGCCGGTCGCGATCTCCGATTCGGCCTGCGCGCAGAGCTGTTCCACGACGCGGGCGTCCAGCCACTCATCTGCTGGTGCGGAGGCGACAGGCAGCGTGAGAGCGACCGGGCGCGGACGAGCAGCCCGGTCCCGCGGCCGACGCATGGGGGCGGTGGGGTCGGGGTGGGTGCGGGGCCGGGGCTCGGGATCACCAACCCCCGGGGCGAACGGGTCGAGGACTTCTAGGACCTCGTCAACGGCCGGGCGCTGCTCGGGCTTCTTGGCGAGCATGCGCAGCACCAGATCGTCGATAGGCTCCGGGATGCCCGCGGCGTACGTGCTCGGTGGCAGCGGATCCTCGTGGAGGTGTTTGTCGGTCAGGCCGGACTCCGCGCCGAGCGGGAACGGGGGCCGCCCGGTGAGGAGTTCGTAGAAGATGCAGCCGAAGCAGTAGACATCCGTTCGCGTGGTGGGCTCGCGTTCCAGGAGTTGCTCCGGTGCCAGATAGCCGCGGGTGCCAAGTGTCGAACCGTGTGCCGTGTAACGGGTGGCGTCAGCGTGCAACGGCTTGGCGATGCCAAAGTCGATGAGGACGGCCCACCCCTCTTCATCGATCATGATGTTCGCGGGCTTGAGGTCTCGGTGCACGACCGGGAGCGTGTGTGCGCAGGCCAATGCCCCTGCCACCTGAATCGCGACGGCGACCGCCGTGGCCAGAGGGAGCGGGCTGTGCTCGTCGAGGAAGGTCCGCACACTCACTCCGGTCACCAGGCGCATGGCGATGTAGGGGACACCCTGGTGCGATCCGCTCCCGTACAGTTCGGTGATGCCCGGGTGGTCGAGCGTGCCCAGGAGGTTGGCCTCGCGCCGGAACCGGGCGTTCCTGACAACGAGTTCGGCCTCACGCTCATACGGGTCTAGGCAGTACAGGGCCTCGGAGTCGTGGCGCAGGAACTTCACCGCCACCTCCCGCCCCCCGGACACCTCTCGGGCCCGCCAGACCTGGGCCATCCCGCCCTTGCCCAGCGAGTCCTTCAACTCGTAGCGCCCGTCGACCAGATCACCCACGCCGGGCTTGTACGTGTCCGCGTCCACCACCGTGCCCCTTCGCACCACTGCGCATCAGATCCACCAGCGTAGCGTGAAAGACTCTAGACGCGAGCCGTCCATGGACTCAGTTCACAATCTTGTGTCATGCTCGAGTGGTGCCCGGATGTCCCCGGACTCCCGTTGCTCTGGGCACCCTCCTGCCCACACCGCCTGCCACGGGGGTCACCATGCAGAACCCACCCGGCGTCATCGGCCACGACTGGTTGATCAGGGCGAGCCCCCGGATGGCCCGGCCCGACGACGTGGCCTGTCCCACCCACCGACGCACCGCGATGCGGCCCCTGCTCGTCGCCGATCCGGCCGTGCCGTTCCGGCGGCCACCCCGCGAGGGGTTCGGGTTCGGCCCGCTCTTCACCGCCCTCGACCTACTGGAACACGACGGGTGGTCCGTGGAGCGGGTGCGCGAGGAACTCCGGGGCACCCGCGGTCCCTTCCGGGGATGGGGCGCCCCAGTCCACCCCGCCCACCTGGCCTGGACCGCCCACGCCCTGGAGCGCTACGTGGCCGCCCGTACCCGCGAACAGGCAGCCGCCGTCGAGGCCGGGCTGCCTCCGACCAAGCCGGTGAAGCAGCCATGGACGTGGCGCACTTCCCGCACGGACGCTCCCGATGCGCGTGGCGCCCGGCAGTACGAGCACACCCTCTGGGGCCGCATGTACGCCTCCTCCGACGGAAGGGTGCGCGACCTGTGGCTGCCTTCCATCGGCCGGGCCAAGACCGACCGTCCCGATGCGGAACTCGGGGCTGTGGCACAGGTGATGGCCTTCGGCGCACCCACGCCTCGCCGCAAACAACGCGCCCAGCCCCCGCCCACCGCGACCGAGAGCACCTGCCTGCCCGAATTGGTCCGTGTCTTCGACGTCGGGTGCGCCGACGGGTCCGTGGAGGAGCTGCTCTCCGAAGGCCCCGACGAGGCGAGACAACGGTTCAGGACCGACGCTGCGCCTGCCTTCGTCACGGCTGCCACCGAACCCGGCGTGCGGCCCGGGGAGAGCTGCGTCGACTGCAAGGCCATCGCCGGCTGCACGGATCTGAAGCGCACCCCGCGGCTGTGGGGCGGGCACCCTCCGGCTCTCGCACGCGAACGCCGCTCCGTCTCCGTCTGGGACCTGCGGCTGCACGCCGAGTGCCCCGCCCAGTACCACCTGGTGCGACGACTGCACCTCAACGACCTCTCGGCCGAGGGCCGGGGGGCACGGCGCGGCAGAGCCGTCGACGCCTGGCTCGACGCAGAGCACGCCGAACGCCCGGTGCGCGGCTGCCGGGACCGCGAGATCCCCGAGCCGACGGCGATACGGGCCAGGGCCGGACTCGACGACACCTCCGCACGCGAGGCTGCCGGGATGCTCGCGGAACATCGGCTGCTGTGCCCCCTCAACGGACTTGACGCCGACGAGCAGGTACTCGTACAGCATCGGGTCACGGCCTATGTGCCAGAACTCGACATCGTCGTCCTCGCCGTACCCGACCTGGTGTACACCCACCGCGGCCGGTGGATCTGGCGCGAGACCAAGACCTCGGCCCGCCCGCTGTGGGAACGCGATTCCCTGCTCCGCACCTATCCCCAACTCGCCCTCGGTGTCCTGCTGTTCCACGCGGGCGCGCTCGGCGACGACCCGCGCCGCACCTGGGTCGAACTGGAGCATCTGCGTGAGGTCCGTGGGGAGAGTCGACTCGAACCCATCGACCCCGGCCGCGCCGAGATCGTCGACGAAGCCCGGGCCGTCATCGCCGAACTCGCCCAGCCACTCCTGGACGACACCACCTACGAACCGAGGACCGGACGCCACTGCCACGGTTGTCAGGCCCGGACGTGGTGTCGGCCCGGCACCGCCTACGTCATTGACCATCCGCGCCCGTCGAGCCCCGACACGCAGACCTCGCCGCGAGGGGACGCCCCGCCCCATGCCTGACCAACAACTCGTACCGGACTGGCTGTCTAACCCCGATGTCGTCCTCCTGCGGGACGTGGCCACCGCCGTTCTGCACCTAGCGGCCGTCGACCGCCTTGACTCCTTCACTCTGCCCTACCCCGCCGGCGCGCAGCGGGCCCTGGATGCCCTGGTGCTTCAGTGCCTGCGCAGCGGCGCCAAGCCCCCGGCCGGGGTGCCCGAGATGATGCGCTGGGCCCGCGCCCGTCCCTTGGGCAGTTGGCCCCTCGACCGGCTGCCCGCGGACCTGTTCGACACCGCGGACCGGATGATCGACGAGGATTCCGGAGAGCCCACGCAGCTCTGCCACGAGCTCGCCGTGCGGGGACATGGGGACAGCACCGGACGGCAGTACGACCGCCTGGTGATCCACGAGGCCCTGCGCGCCTGCCGGTCCGTGTCGTCACCCGAGTCGTACACGGCCTTCCGTCGCCTCCTGGTGAATCGGCCCGTCCTCACCGAAGCGGACTGGGCCGAGGTGAGCACTGACCTCTTCCTCGACCCCGTGCGCTTCCTCATCGAGGAGATCTACGCCCCCGTCCCCCTCGGGTTCCGCCGGGACGGCGCGTACCTGTGCTGTCACCGCTGCCTGACCCTGCTCCATCCGGTGTCCGACACCGAGTGGTGGTGCGAGCGCGACCAGTGCCGGCACCAAGGTCCCCCGCCGCACGGCCGGGAACTCGTCGCGTCGGAGGTGGGCGAGCTGCGTCAACTGCGGAAACCTCTGAGGCAGTTCGTCACCGGGCCCGGACGCGCCGAGGTCTCCCTGGAGGACGAGCTACGCGCCTTGGGCCTCACCGTCGAGATGTGGCCCGGCTTCGACGCGTACGACCTTCGCATCACCTTCCCCGACGGTCACGTGTGGGCCGTCGACGTCAAGGACTGGGCACACCCCGCCTTCCTCGGACGCGCCGCCACGGCCATCCGCCCCGAGCCCCCGTACGACGAAGCCTGTTGGGTGGTGCCCGCATTCCGGGTGCGTGCCCGCCGCGACTACCTGGCCATGTATGCCAAGGAGCGGGGCCCGGGGGCGTGCGGTCTGCGGCTGCTGACGGACGACCAGCTGAAACGGACCGCGCGGCTGCGGCTGTCCGGCGAACGCGGGCCGGACGCGTCCGTCGCTCCCCTGCACACCGTGCCTCCGGCAAGGGAGCACGACGGGGCTCGCACAGCGTCGTCCCGGTCCGGAAACCAGACGGCGGCGACCGACGGCGCCGGAAAGCAGGGAGCAGACCATGCGTGACCGCAGCAGCTGGTACCAGCCGGTCGTCACCGCACTGGGACCCTGGCCCGAAGAACATGCCGGGACCCGGCCCGCTCTGCTCTGCCAGGTCGAGCTCGCCCTGCGGCTGATGGAGACCGTGGCGCCCGGTCACGCTGCCGACGGAGCGTGGACGCTCCTCGGCGGCTACGGCCTCGCCTTCGCGCGCGCCTCGAAGCTCCCCACTGGCACCACCGAACAGGTCGCGCTGACCGCGGCCCGGCACCTGCTTTGGCCCATGCGCCGCCGCCGGATGTGGCGGCAGAGCCTGGACGCCTACCTGGAACTACCCGAACGGCTGCGGGCGTACCGCGTCCCGGCGGCCGGGGAGCCCGCCCATCAGGTTCCCCTCAAGGTGGCGGCCGACCGCTTCAACACCTACGACGACGCGCTCGCGAACCTCCCCGGCTTCGCCACGAATGTGCTTCCCCCAGCGCAGGCGGGCGAACACCGCTTCATGGACCGCCGTCACCGGCGCACTTCCGTCAGCGTCCCCGCCGATCTCGTGCGGGCCCCCCTCCCCGGCCACCCCCTCACCGCCGAACACCCGGCCACAGCAGGCCCCCTCGACGTGCCGCTCGACGAGCTCGCCGACGTCGCACGGTGGATGGACGCGGAGGAGCAGCGGCGGGGGCTCAAGGCGGGGAACTGGGAGCAGCGTCTCGCCCAGCTCGACCTCGACACCCGTACCCCGGACGGGACAGCCTTCGAAGCGGCGTCCGCGCTACCGCTCGATCGGCTCACCCACCTCGTCGGTATGGTCGGTGCCGGCAAGTCGACCTTGATGACCCTGCTCGCCGTCTGGGCGTACCACAACGGCCTGCGCATCACTCTCGTCGTCGGCGATGTGGCCGAACAGCTGACCCTGACCGAGCTGTTCCGCACGCTCGGCCTGAGCGCCGCCCTGGTGCAGGGGGGCACGACGCGGCCCCAGCACACCCAGCGGCTGCACCGCAGACTCGCCGCACGGGGAGAACACTCCCTGCTGGCTCACACCGGACCCGTCTTCGCCCACCTCAGCACCGCCTGCCCGCTGGACGCCCTGCGCGCACTCGACACGTCCGAGCCGCTGCGCTACACCGACGCGCCATGCGGTGCCCTTCACCCCACTCGGCGCCAGGAGACCGCCGAGGAGCCCGCGGCCGAGCGGGCGGTACGCGAGCTCGAACGAGCCCGAGGCGCCGTCGACAGGGAGAGCGCCACGGACGACACCGAGGCCGACGAAGAGGACCTGGGCACCCCGCACGCCTGCCCACTGTGGAGCGTCTGCCCCCGACACTCCGCCGCGCGTGACCTCGTGGACGCGCTGATCTGGGTGGCCAACCCGGCCAGTCTCGTCCAGACCGCGGTTCCGCGTCAGCTCAACGCCGAGCGCCTGCGCTATCTGGAGCTGGCCTGCCTGCGCAGCGACATCGTCGTCGTCGACGAGGCCGACCGCGTACAGATGCAGCTCGACCAGATGTTCGCCCCGTCGGCCACCCTCGTCACCACCGGTGTCTCCGACTCCTGGCTCGACCAGCTGCAGACCCACGAGATCGCCGAACTCGCCCGGCAGGGAAGGCTGCAGCTCTCCGACCAGGACGTGGAACGGTGGTCCGCCGCCCTGGACGTCGTTGGTTCCGCCGCGGACCGGCTGTACGCCATGCTCATCGACGACGGAGCGATGCGGGACTGGGCGCAGATCGACTACTTCAGTGCGTGGACGCTCCAGGAGAAGCTGCTGCACGCCTGGTACCCGCTGACACGAGGCCAGGCCGCCGGGCGACCGGACAACACGAGCGAAGGGGGCGTCGAGGACGAGAGCGCACTCTACGAGGATGAGGAAGGGCTCGGGGCCGATGGCGACTCCCCTGTCCCCGACGCTCCCTGGGCGCAGCGGCGCACGGAGATCACCGGGTTCTTCGACACGTTCCGCGACGATCCGCTCGGCGGACGCGGCCCCTATGGAACCCCCGCCGACGAGCTCACCGCCCTCGCCCACGACGTCCTGCACACCCTCGACGAGAAACAGACACGGCGCCGTGTCCGCGCGCTCCTCGACGCCTTCCTCGTCGGAGCGCCGGGCCCGGAACAGCGCCCCGTGCCCGCCGCCGAGCGAGGCAAGAAGCCTGCCCCCGAGGACGTACCACTCACCGCGGAGTGGCGGGAACTCAACGCACGGCGGCTGGAGTTCACCCTCGTCCTCGCCGCCCTGCACCAACGCCTGGACCGGGTGACGTTCTTGTGGCCCCAGGTGGAGGCAGCGCTACGGCTGGACTCCGCGGCCCACGAACTGACCCGCCGTCCGCCCCTCGACTACGCGCCACTGCTGCCCGAAGCGCCCATGGGCAACGTCCTGGGCTTCCAGTACCTGGTGGACGAACGGGCCGCCGCCCGCGACAAGGACGGGCACCGCACCGGCACCCTGCGCTTCTTCCGTTGCGCAGGCGTGGGCCGGGAACTGCTCCTGGGTCTTCCCCAGCTCGGCGCCGACCCAGGCCTCGGCAAGGCAGGCCCACACGTGCTGCTGATGTCGGGCACCAGTTGGGCCGGCACCTCTACCCGGGCCCATGTCCTCGCCCCCGTCCGTGCCGTACTGAAACCGCAGCGCAAGGCTCTCGCCGCCATCCGGGAGACCGTGTTCCGCACCGAGTTCCTCTACGACGCCGCCGGACAGCCGATCCGGCTCTCCGGCCAGGACCCCGACCAGCGCGAGGACGTCCTGCGCCTGATGATCGACCGGCTCGCCCGGTCCCGGAGCGACGGTAACTCTTCCCCTCTCCAGAGCGAACTCGCCCGAATCCCCGACCAGCGCCGCAAGCGTGCTCTGCTTCTGGTGGGCAGCTACACGGAAGCCAAGGTGGCCGCTACAGCCCTGAACGAGATCCCGCGCTGGCGTGGCCGGGTACGCGTTCTGGTCGCCGACGACGCCGAACTGGAGGCCGCCGTCGACGGGGCGGCGCCGACGGGGGGCCAGGCGCCGGGCACGGGATCAGGCGCGGGAGCGGTCCGGCGTGGGGACCTCGCGTCCTTCGCCGACGACCCGGACGCTGAACTGCTCGTGGCGCCCCTCCTCGCCGTGGAACGAGGACACAACATCCTCACCGCCCCCCAACGGCCCGGCGAGGAGAAGGTGGCGGCGTTCGGAACGGTGTTCTTCCTGGTCCGCCCGCACCCCCGCCCTGACGACCTCTCCCTGGCGGTCTTCGCCATCAACGACTGGGCGACGCGGTTCGTACGCGGTCAGCTGAAGCTGCCGGACGAAGGGACGTTCAGCGACATGGTCACCCAGGCCGGGGACCTGAACGCGGCAGGCAGTGCTTTCAGGACCACCGCACGCGGCGTGTGGCGGCACGTACTGTCACGGCCCTACATTTACTCCTCGCTCTCTGATGACGAGAAGAAGTCCTTCGTCTGGGACCAGCTCGTCACCATCTGGCAGGTCATCGGGCGCCTCGTCCGCGGTGGCGTACCCGCCCGCGTCGTGTTCGTAGACGCGGCCTTCGCACCGCGACTCGCCGAGGCACAGGCACCCTTCACCGGCCAGGGCCGGCGTCCAAGCCGCGCAGGCGACCCGGGGTTGCTCGTCCGACTGCGGGACGTCCTGGCCCCGTATTTCGCCCAGACCAACACCGACACCGTCGCGTATGGCGCGCGCACCAACTCCGCCGACGCCGCACTCGTCAAGCTGCTCTACCGCCCGCTGTACGAAGCACTGTGTGCCATGGGGACGTCGCCCGGCCCGCGACCGGTCAACTGAAACACGCCAACCACCGCCCTGGGCAGCGCTCTTGGCGGGCAACCGCACCCGCCCGCGTACGGACATCGCTGGGAGAACCGACATGTACAAGAACATCCGCCGATCCGCGTACCACCTGGCCGAGGAGGGCACCCCCTGGACCGAGGACTTCCACGCACTCTCTTTCCCCGAACACTGGCACGCCGGACTCCTCGAACTGCACAACCACGGGCGGGACGAGGAGAAGCGGCAGCCGACGCTGCCCACCCGCCGACTCGACGGTGTGCTCCAGACCCTCGCCCCCGACGTGATCGTCCGCCCCCGGCCGCGGATCCCCGTGGAACCGGGGCCGCAGGTCGCCGAGGACTTCTGGATGTATGTACCGGCCTCGGCGCCCGCCCCCCTCCCGGGCCGTTCCCTGCAGCAACTCCTCGACGCCTGGCTGCGTACCCTCGGTCCCAGGGACTCCGCGCAGGATCCGCGGTTCCGCTCGCTGTTGCTCGCGAGCAGCACCGACCTGAAGCAGAACCTGCCCAAGTGGCAGCCGGTCAGCGGCGTCGAACTCCTCACCACCCCGACCACCCGGGGCGGCACTGCCGCCCCGGAACCGCGCCAGTTCCAACTAGCCACCGACGCCCTGGCACGCCGCATCCTGACCCTCGACCCCTTCCCGTTCGAGGGTGGGGAGCTGCGATTCCGGGCACTGCCCCGCGGACCTCGCGACCAAGGCGCGGAACTCATGTCGCAGCCCCTGTGCCGGACCGTCAAACGCAAGGAGTGGTGGTTCTCCGTCCTTCTGAACATCTCCCTGCACACCACGCCGTTCGACCCCAGGCCGCGTCTCCACCTGCACTGGGGTGTACGCCGCTGGGCGACCCACCCGCGGACCACCACCAAACGCCTCAACCTGCCCTACCGGGAGGCCACTACGGTCTACCTGCGACCCACCATCCCCTGGCTGCCCGGCGCACCGGCCACCGAACGCTACGCACTGGCACGCCTGCGCCGCGACCGGGCCGCCGACACCTTCGTCTGGTCGGAGAACGACACCGCCGGCATCCTGCGCGGACTCAGCCTCGCCGGCAACTTCCCCGACCCCGAACAGCTACTCACCGAACCGGTCTCCTGGATCGGCGAGGGCCGCGGCGTCCGCGCCGCCGTGGTCCACAGCACCAGGACGGGCAAGCACGAGATCGGCAGCGGCTTCATGCCCAACCAGCGGGCCCAGCTCACCGAATGGGCCGAGCAGGCCCTTCCTGAAACACTGGCCCGGGTACCCGACCTCACGCGCGGACGCGGCAAGGGCATCGGCGCGCCGGAGAACCGGCGGCCCAAGCCCAGGACCGACGAGGCCAAGAAGGCCGAGCTGCTGCGCGAGACCCGGGCACGGCGCGTGGCACTCGCGGCGCAGGCCCGGATCGCCTCCCACGGCCCGGAGCAGGCCGGCCCGCCCGTGGTGGAGGCCCGGCTGCTGTGGCAGTCGCCCGAGGTACGCGGCGAGGCAGTGGAACAGTTCGCCAAGGCCTTGGGCCTCGACGGCGACGGCGGCGCCAGTGCCGCCCACGTCACGGACCGGAACTTCGACGAGGCCACGCCCGGAGCACCGGTCGTCCTGGAGTGGCGGACGGCGGAGGTCACACTCCGGCTGCGCTGCCTGCCCCTCGCCGACGGACTGGGCGACCGACTCGTGCCCGACCCGGCAGTCAAGGGCAAAGGCGCGGCGCTCGCGACTGCAGTCGCCGAACGGCGCCGTGCCCTGCGCGCCTGGCTCCGCGCGGACGGCGCGGACCCCTCCCGCCCCGAACTCGCCCTCGTGGAAGTCGCGCACCGCAGTACATTCCGCCCGGCGTCGACGGACCCCAAGTTCGCCATCCGCCTCGGGTGCGCCGACGCAGGCCTGCTGACTCAGTTCGTCGTCACCCCGTCCACCGATCGGCAGATCGACAATGCGGAAAGCCTCGACCACCGCACGTACAGCTCGTGGCTCGACGGACTGCGCCAGCTCGGTGTCCGCGTCCTGCCCCAGCACACCCTCGGTAAGGATCTTCCGGACTCGCTGCAATACGCGGCGGTGTGGATGGTGAAACGTCGCAAGGACGGCCCGACCCGGTTGCCCAAGCACCTGCCTGTGGCCGTCCTCGTCACCCCGCTCCCGGCCGGGGAAGGCCTTGCAGCCGTACGCGGCTGGGATGACACCGCGGGGGAATGGGTGCCCTACCCGCAGTTCCTCCTCGGTCTGGTGAAACAGGCGGAGATCGGCCCCGAAACGTTCACGGAACCCGAGACTTCAGACGATGACACACGTCCCGATGCCCCTCGGGTCACCGGCAAGCAGTGGCGCAGTAACCTCGCCCAACAGCGCAGGGAGACTGCGGCATTCCTCCAACGCGTGCTGTACTCCCTCCGCGGGCAACCCACCGCACTGATCACCCATGCTCAGAACAGCCGACTGCACTGGCCATGGCTCCAAGACGGCCAGACCGAACGTGACCTGATCAAGCCCGGCCACGCCCCGGCAGGCCGACTGGACGACGAACTCCGCCTCGTACGCGTGCGCGGGTGCGGCGGTCGCGAGAGCGCCCAGTGGTGGGGCCTGGCCGACCCGGGCAAGCCCCACGGGCAGCCGGCCGGCTTCTGGGCACAGAATCCCCAACAGCGGTACGGGGACAGGGCTTCGTCGCGAGAGCGGGTCTTCTACAGCACCACCGAACGTCCCGGAACCCATGCGATCTCCCCCGCACTCGACCGCCTCGCCACCCGGGTCAACGCGGCAGGCAACCTCACCTCGCAGGCGGGCACCAGCGCCTGGAACCCGACGCTGGTGGAGATCGCGGTACTGGGCTGCCACGAGGACGACGACTCCGCGGCCCCCGTACTGGAAAAGTCCGACGACCCCGAGGCGCTGGCCCTCGCCATGCACCAGCTCCGCCAGGCCCCGGATTACGCCGCCGCCCTGTCTCTCCCCCTCCCCCTCCACCTCGCGGGGCTGGCCCAGGCATACGTCCTCCCGACACTCGCCGACGGCGACCGGACTTTGAACGAGGAGTCGGACACACCCGCCGGAGACCAGATCGGGGAGGACCCAGACCTCGCCGACGCGGCCGGACTATCCACGACGCCGGACGACGAGGCCGAGACGGCCCACGGCTGACGAGGGGATCGACAACTACGCAGTGCCTGACGATGGAGGACACCGTATCCACGAGACCTGTGTTCTGACTGGGCGTGTCGCCGTGATGACGGGGTTCAGGTTCCGCACCCGGTCGGGGTGGTTTCACTGGTGAGGCGGCGGGTCACGAGGCCGATCATCGCGACATGGATCACGGCTTCCGAGCGGGCGGGTAGGGCTTCATAGTGGTTGATTCGAGTCCCCGTCCCGCGCAGTTCCGCGGTCCCCCTGGGCGAGCCGTAGGCGTCGCCGGAATCGGCGTGGATCCGGCGGATCCGTTCGGCCAGGACCTCGTCCTGGTACCTGCGGACGGCTCTGGCATCAGCACCGCTGAATCACTTGTAGTAGCTGGAGCGGTTGACGTCCAGGACCTGGCACAGCCGCTTCACCTCGTAGGCGTCCCTGTGGTCGTGGACGAACTGAAAGCGGCTCACCAGTTCGTCTCGCCGGCGAAATACTTGGCCGCCCTGCGCAGGATGTCCCGCTCGGTGGCCAGCTTCCGCTCGTTGGTCTCGAGCTCGGCCACACGGGCCTCCAACTGCCGGGTCCGGTCGGATCGGCGGCCACGGCCGACTTTCCTGCCAGGGCCGCCGCCTACCCACCCGACCTGGGGACGATGGGGACGACGCCGCGGCGTTCGCGGTCCCGCAGCACCCACTCACGCAGCGTCGCCCTGTTGATGCCCAGGTCAGCGGCAATATCCTTGTACGTCGCTCCGAGCGTGGACTCGTACAGGGCCACGGTATCGGCCCTGAACTCGTCCGAGTAGTCCTTCATCGCTATCGGCGGTGTTCTCACTTCCTCCGGATCAAGCAAATCCAGTATCAGCGTGTCCCCCCCACCAGGGCGAAGGCCCGAGCCGCGGAAGCGTTCGCTGTCGCACAGGCTGCTCGATCACAAGCACAACCGTGCAGTGCTGGGCGGCGATCGCCAATGCGCGATTGCTGGCGCGAGAAGTGAAGGCAGACAACCTCGCGTGGCGCTGCAACGGGCGACCCATTTCAGACTGGGAAATATAAATATCGGATCGTTGACCGTCGGAGTCTGCCTCGCCCACTCCTTTTCATTCCCACACTGGTGATGGTGGCGTCATAGCCGCCAACGACTGCTTGTTCGATGGCTCGACCAGATCGAGGCGCGGCTCCCGATGGGCTCGGGCCCATGCGGAACACCGACGCCTGGCGGCGCTGTACCAACGCCGACAACGCAGCGTAGCGGGAATCGGCCAGGGCACACCTTCGTAGGCGACATCAACTACCGAGGGTAACAGGGCGCCAGCGTTGACCTGCCAGGAAGCGCGCCGCGCTGCACGAGGCGCAGCCATCAAGTCCAGGTGCGGGTGCTCACCGGAAGTCGCAGGTCAGGCCACAAATTCCGTGTTGGTGATCGCATGGTGGTCGCAGTCGGCCATCCAGATGTGAAATCTGTAGCCTCGCGGGCTGATTGAGAAAGTCAGGACCGCAGGAGGCAGGAGAAAGTGGTGCGCAGTTCGGGGCGGCGGCGGGGTCGGGTCTACCGTCGGTGCGGGTGCCGCGACGCGGCTCGGCGCCAGTTCGGCGCGGCGTGCCCGCGCCTGGTCGAGGAGGGGCACGGCACGTGGACCTTCGCCGTGGACATCCCCTCGCTCAGCGGTCGCAGGCGCACGGTGCGGCGCGGCGGTTTCGAGGACGACTTCGCCGCCGAGAGCGCGCTGCGGCGCTTCCTCGAAGGCCGCCAGCTGGGCTTCGACGCCGACCCGCACGAGACGGTGGCCGCGTACCTCACCAAGTGGCTGAAGTCGATGGAGTTCCTGCTCAAGCCCACCACCTACGCCCGCTACCGCACCTACGTGCTCTGCGAGTTGATCCCCGTGTTCGGCAAGATGCGCCTGGAGGAACTCGCCCACGACCACATCGCCGCCTACGCACACGAGCAGCTCGAGTCCGGCCGCGGCCGCCAGGCCGTCTACCACTGCCTGGCCACGCTCTCCAGCGCCCTGGGGACCGCCGTCCGCACCCACCGGCTCCCCTATAACGCGGCCCAGCCCCTGCCCATGCGCCGGCCCCGCGCCGACGAGCGCGTCCCCTGGAGCGCCGAGCAGGCCGTGGCTTTCCTCGCCCACTGCCGCAACGTCGACCCCGCCTTCGCCGACCTCTTCGAGGTCATCATCGGAACCGGACTGCGCAAGGGCGAGGCACTCGGGCTTCAACGCCGGTGCGTCCGGATCGACGACCGCGTCATGTACATCCGCCACACCCTCTCCGCCATCGACAACCACGAACTCGTCCTGACCGCACCGAAGACGAGGAAGAGCCGCACCTGGGTTCCCCTGTCGGAGCGCGTCGCCGCCGCCCTCCAGCGCGCCATGGCCAGGAGTACCTCCACCGGCAACGACCATGCCTTCCAGGGCGCGGACGGCAAGCCCCTTCACCCGGCCGCGGTCCGCCAGCGCTTCCACGAGCTGCGCGAGCAGGCCGGCCTGCCGCACGTGACCATCCACGACCTGCGACACCTCGCCGCCACCCTCGCCCTGGAAGGCGACGTCTCCATGGCCGTCATCTCGAAGACACTGCGGCACTCGACTCTGTCGACCACCGCGAACATCTACAGCCACCTGACCTGGGATGTCGCGATGGCCGCGGTCCACACCATCGAAGCCAGGCTCTGCCTCGTCGAAGCCCGCGCGCGCGGCGTTGACGTCCTCGCCCTCAGCGGCCCGGCACCGAACCCGCTCTTCAGCCACGCCGCCTGACGGCGCTACAGCCACGTCCCAGGCCTAGGGAAGCAAGAACACCGGCCATCCGGTCCACAGCTGACGTCCACTCAAGCAACCACTCACAGGCGGATGCCGCGGGTCTCACAGGCATGCCTGCCAGCAGAAAAATCAACCTCGCTCCGACAACGAACCGCGTCCGAACGGCCTGCCAGCCACGCTCGACTCGCCAATGAAGGACAGGCCGACCGCCCTGAGGTGCTCCCGAGTACAGGTAGTACCTTCCGAGCGCGACGTGAACGAGCGTTCACGACCACACTGCGACCACCAACCACGAAGGCCGTCTCCGCCATCCGGCGGAAACGGCCTCTGACCTGCAGTGATGCAAGTCGGGACGACAGGATTTGAACCTGCGACCCCTTGACCCCCAGTCAAGTGCGCTACCAAGCTGCGCCACGTCCCGTGGTCTCGTGGCCCTGAGCTGAGCCTGGGGGGCTCTGCTTCGGGCTTCTCGACCTTGTCGGCCGGTGTCCCGGCGACGAGGAAAACAATACAGCACGTCGGGGGGTGCTCGCTGCCAGGTATGGGGGTGGGGTCAGGGGGTGGGGTGGCGGGCGTCGTAGCGGAGGAAGGCGGGGCGGCGGGCGGCGAGGAGGAGGATGGCGGCGACGCAGGCGAGGCCTCCGGTGACGACGGAGACGGCGGGGCTGGTGAGGGAGGCGACCGCGCCGGATTCGAAGTCGCCGAGGCGTGGACCGCCGGCGACGACCACGATGAAGACGCCCTGGAGCCGGCCGCGCATCTCGTCGGGGGCGGCGACCTGCATCATCGTGTTGCGGAAGATCATGCTGACGGTGTCGGCGCAGCCGGCGACGGCGAGCAGGAAGAGGCCGAGCCAGAGGTTGCGGACGAGGCCGAAGGCGGCGATGGCGAGGCCCCAGGCGACGACGGCGACGAGGACGGCGGCGCCCTGGCGGCGGACCCGGCCGACCCAGCCGGAGAAGAGGGCCCCGGCGAGGGCGCCCACGGCGGGTGCGGCGACCAGCAGTCCGACGGTACGGGCGTCGCCGCCGTAGAAGGTGACCGCGATGGCCGGGAAGAGGGCGCGCGGCATGCCGAAGATCATCGCGGCCAGGTCGGCGAGGAAGCTGGTGCGCAGGTTGGGCTGCTCGCGCAGGAAGCGCAGGCCGTCGAGGACGGAGGCCCGGCCCTTGCGCTCGCCGAGCGGGAGCATGGCGGGCAGGCGCCACATGGCGTAGATGGTGGCGGCGAACGCGACGGTGTCGACGAGGTAGGCGGCCTGGACGCCGTAGGCGCCGATGAGGACGCCGCCGATCATGGGGCCGACGGTGAGCCCGAGGTTCATGCTGACGGTGTTCAGGGCGTTGGCGGCGGGGAGCTGTTCGGAGGGGACCAGGCGCGGGATCATCGCCGAGCGGGCGGGCGAGCCGAGTGCGAAGAAGCCGGCCTGGACGGCGACGGCGGCGTAGAGGACGGCGACGAGGCCGAGGCCGGCGAGCGCCTGTGCGGCGAGGACCGCGGAGACGACGGCCAGGCCCGCCGCGCCGATCAGGCCGAGGCGGCGGCGGTCGACGCTGTCGGCGATCGCGCCTCCGTAGAGGCCGAAGGCGATGAGGGGGAAGAGGGAGAAGAGGCCGACCAGGCCGGTCGCGAAGCTGGAGCCGGTCAGGTCGTAGACCTCGACGGAGACGGCGACGGCCGTCATCTGCTGGCCGATCGAGGAGACGACCTGGCCGAACCAGACCCGCCGGTAGTCGGCGTTGTCGCGCAGCGGGCTCAGGTCCGCGAAGGCTCCGCGTGCGGCTCGGCGGTACCAGGGCGGGGGTGGGGTGACGACCGGCGAGGTGGCGGCGGGCGTGGGCGCCGCGGCGGTCACCGAAGGGACCGGGTCCGGAGCCGGCGGGGAGGGGCGTCGGGTGGCGTCGGCGGAGGGCTGATTGGCAGGATGATTGGTCGACACGGGATCCCATGTTCCGCCCCGGTCCTCGGGCGCCGCCGACCGGGGTCAGTTCGCTCCGACGTTGCCGAGGATCCGGTCCAGCAGGACGGCGAGCTGGGCGACGTCGGTGTCGCTGAGGCCCTGCAGCATCTCCTGCTGGCTGCGCACCGCGACCGCCGAGATCCGCGCGTAAACGGCCTCCCCCTCGGGGGCCAGTTCGACGGTGGCGGCACGGCGGTCGGCGTCGGTGCGGCGGCGCACCACGAGCCCTCGTCGTTCCATCTGCTCCAGTTGCCGGGACAGGGTCGGCCCCTCGATGCCCAGGTACCGCGCGAGGGCGCGCTGGATCATCGGACCCTCCAGCTTCAGCGCCGCCAGCACCGTCCAGGTGGCGAAGGTCGCGCCCTCCTCGGCGAGGCGCCCCTCGAAGAAGGCCCGGCAGGACTTGGCGGTCAGGTGCAGCTTCGGGGCGACGCTGGTGCGCAGCCACGCCGGACCGGGATCAGCTGCCATGGGCGTCACCTCGACCGGCACTTCGGCCGACACCTCGACGGACGACGCCCCGGCGGACGGTCTCTTGACGGCGGACGACGCCTCGACGGACGGGTCCTCGTCCGTACTCTCCCGCCTGGGCATTCGGGCCTCCCGCCGATCGCGACATCACCCCGTGCAGCCTAGTGCCGACGACCGGCGGACCAAGTCGCCGGCCCGTGGGAGACCGCGCCGGGAGGCATGGCGGGCTCGGCTCCGCCGGCGGCGACAGGAAGCGCGCGGGAGGCGCCCGGGAGGCGCCCGGGGCGCAGGCCGCGCAGGCGCCGCCTCCCCCGGCTCAGTCGAGCGGTACGACCCGGAACACCGGGATCCCCTGCGCCGCCCGCTCGAAGCTCTCCGGCCGCTTGTCGGGCACCACCCCGTTCTTGACGAAGATGCCCGCCCCCATCGGCACCTGACCGGGGAACTCCCGGACGACGGGGCCGCGCTCCCCCGGCGGGACCTCGACCAACCGGACACGCCGCGCCCGGCGCCCGCGGACCAGGACCGCCTCGCCCGCCGCCTGGACGTTCTTCGCCCAGTCGGAGCCCGGGAAGGCCTGGAGCAGGTACATCACCCCGTCGATCCGTACCGGGGCGACCGGGTTGGTGTACTCCCGGCCGGACTTCCGGCCCTTGACCTTCAGCAGGTGCATCGGACCGACTGGCATGCCTAGCCCGTGGAACACCTGCATGGTCCGGTTGCCGAACCTCTGGAACGCGGAGACCCGGGAGCGGGCGGCAGTGGACGTGGACATGGTGCTGCCTCCTCAGAAATCGATAGGTTGCTATCTAATAATGAGAGTGGCATGCACCCCCGGAGCTGTCAACGAGTTCCCCGGACCCCGCACCGCCACCCCAACCCGACTGCCTCAACCCGGCCGCCCCAACCCGGCCGCCCCGGCCCGACCGCCTCAACGCGACGCCCCCGTCCCCGCCCGGCGGGGAGACCGGGCGGCAACGGGGGCGGGACGTGCGGAAGGCGCGACGACTACCGGGTGAGCACCTGCTTCTCCCCGGCCTCGACCGCGAAGTCCAGGCGGTTCCCCGGCGGCGGGAAGGGGCAGATGAAGTGGTCCGCGAAGGCGCACGGCGGCAGGTAGGCACGGTTCAGGTCCAGCACCGTGCGGCCGTCCGCGTCGGGCTCGGGGAGCGTGATGAACCGGAACCGGTAGGTGTCCCGGCCACTGGTCGCATCGGCGATGACGCCGCTCAGTCCGTTGCCCGACCGGCTCACCGTCAGCGTGCGGTGCTCGCCGGCGACGGTGAACTCGATCCGACCCGTCACGGCCAGCGGGCGCTCCTTGCCGTCGGCGTTCGGGACCACCACCGCCTGCGCGGCGTCGTCCTCGAACGGGGTGAAGACCGCCGGGACGGCCCACTCCGGCGCATAGGTGTAGGCGGAGATGCCGGCGAAGGCCGCCCGCCCGGGCGCGGCGGGGTCGAAGACCCGCAGTGCCAGCTCACCCTCGCGCTCGATCGGCACCAGCAGCAGCTCGCCCAGCGTGGCGGTGTCCGCGGCCGGATCGGTGTCCGGGCGGAGCAGCACCTCCCCGTCGACGGGGGTCGTCGTGCCCGCGACGGTGATGCCGTCGGCCGCCGCCGCCCGGACCCGGATGCCCTCGGCGTCCGTCCACCAGAGGCCGGGCAGGCCCGGGACCTCGGCGGGCTCCGGTTCGAGCCAGTGCGTACCGGTGAGCGCCAGCTGCCCGTGCGGTGCGCTCACGGACGCCGCCCGCCGATCGCTCCAGTGCTTCCAGTCCTCTGCGGCTGTCGCCGTCATCGGCACGCCCTCCCACTCCGGTCCAGGGCCCGCCGCGCGGGCCGTCCGTTCTCCGTTACCCCCCTCAACATCCGGCACCCGGGTGGATCATTCCCGCTGCCGGACGGCTTGGCACGCCCGTAGCGTGCCCGTCGCACGCCCGTCACATCGGTCCCCGGCGCGCCGGGCCGCGGTGCATCCGTCCTCGGCCCCAGGCCTGAGCCCTCGACCCTCGGCCCTCGGTGCCCAAGCCGCCACCACGCTCCGATCCCGGGTGCGCCAGTCCGCCAGTTCGCCAGTCCGCCTGTCCGTCAGTCCTTGATACGCCGGAACAGGCCCTCCTGGACCACCGACACCACCAGCTGACCGCTGCGGTCGTAGATCTGCCCGCGCGCGAGTCCGCGGGCGCCGTGGGCTATCGGGGACTCCTGCTGGTAGAGCAGCCAGTCGTCGGTCCGGAACGGGCGGTGGAACCACATCGCGTGGTCGAGTGAGGCCATGTCGAAGTGCCGGGTGCCCCAGAGCGGCTCGACGGGGGCGCGGACCGCGTCCAGCAGCGTCATGTCGCTGGCGTAGGTGAGCGCGCAGACGTGGATCAGCGGATCGTCGGGCAGGGCGCCGTTGGTGCGCAGCCAGACGCCGCTGCGGGCCTCGACGCCTGCCAGCTCCGCCGTGGTCCAGCGGAGCCTGTCGACGTACCGGATGTCGAAGGGCTGGCGGCGGCTGATGAACGGGGGCAGCTCACCCAGCCGGGAGCCGACCTCGTCGAGCGCGCTGGGCAGCTCCTCGGGGGCCGGGACGGCGGGCATCGGGTACTGGTGCTCGATGCTCTCCGGCTCCGGGACGTGGAAGTCCGCGGTCAGCGCGAAGATCGACCGGCCGCCCTGGATGGCGAGCACCCGGCGGGTGGTGAACGAGCGGCCGTCGCGGAGCCGGTCGACCTGGTAGACGATCGGCACCCCGGGTACACCGGGACGCAGGAAGTAGGCGTGCAGCGAGTGGACCGGCCGGTCGCCGTCCACGGTGCGCCCCGCCGCGACCAGCGCCTGCCCGGCGACCTGGCCGCCGAACGTCCGCTGGAGCGCCTCCTCGGGGCTGCGCCCGCGGAAGATGTTCAGCTCGATCTGCTCCAGATCCAGCAGTGCGACGAGTTCGTCGACGGGGGTACCCATGGGACACGTCCTCTCCGGGCCGCCGACCCGACCGGAGGTCTTCCGTCCGGCTGTCGGAACCCGTTCTCTCGAATTCTCCAGCTCAATCGAATTCTTCAGCGAGCCGGGGCATTCCCCCATGCCAGGGCCAGGCTCGCCGATTCACTCGAACGAGGTCGAACAGTATCGGTCGGCTGACGGTCGGCACGCCGCCGACCAGGACCGGAGCCGCCGCCGCCGGCGGAGCGGGACCGAAGCAGGGCCGAAGCAAGGCCACAGCGGGCCCGGAGCGGGACCACGGCGGGGCCGAAGCGGGACCGCAGCAGGGCCGGACCGACCGGCTAGCGCCCCGACTGCCGCAAGGTGATGTTGAGCCGCCCGGTCAGGCCCAGTGCCGGGTCCGCCGTCCCCGGCAGCGTCCGCACCACACCGTGGTACGCGAACCGGGCCGCCCCGCCGAAGACCAGCAGGTCACCGCTGTGCAACTCCAGGTCGGTCCACGGCTTGGTCCGGGTCTCGGTGTTGCCGAGCCGGAAGACACAGGTGTCCCCCAGCGAGAGCGAGACGACGGGTGCGTCCGTCCGCTCGTCGCGGTCCTGGTGCAGGCCCATCCGCGCGCCGTGCGGGTAGTGGTTGACGATCGCGATGTCCGGCTCGTACCCGGCCGCGCCGGGGATGTCGGCGGCGGCGCCCCCGTACGCGTCGGCGACCGCCCGCCGGGCCAGCCGGCCGAGGTCGGCCGGGAACGGCTTGACGGGCGTCCCGTCCTCGGCGGTCCGCGAGTAGCCGTACGGGTACCAGTGCCAGCCGAGGCTGACCATCCGGACGGACATCACCCCTCCGGTGGGCATCCGGACGGTGTGCAGGCCCGCCGGTGGGCGGGACCAGTCACGGCAGGCGGCGACCAGCCCCAGCTGCGCCTCCGCGTCGAGCCAGCCGGGGAGCAGCACCGCTCCGGGCGCCGGCTCGGACCGCCCGCGCCCGGAGGAGGGGTCGAAGAGGCCGCCGAACAGCTCGCCCTGGGTCACTCCCCCATCCTCGCCCACCCCTCCGACAGCGGGCACCGTGTGCACGCCGCAGTGCCGGCCCGCCCCACCGGGTCGACGATCATCCCGATCTCCCGCGCGCAGCCCGGCCAGGCTTCCCAGCCCTGTCGGCGCAGGATCTCCTCGCCGACGGCGGTCTGCTGGCGCCGGGTCGCACGGTCCGGCCGGTCGGCGAACCGCAGGCCACCCGCGTCCTCCCAGGTCGGCGGCCAGATCTGCAGCCCGCCGAAGTACCCGTTGCCGGTGTCGGCCTGCCAGTCACCGCCGCTCTCGCAGGCGGCGAGGTCGTCCCAGATCATGTCCGCCACCGCGACCGCGGCCCGGGCGCGGTCAGTCGGCAGCAGTGCCGCGACGCCCGCCAGGCAGACGGCGCAGACGACACGGGCGGCGGCGGAGAACAGGACTGCGCGGCCGAGGGCAGCGCAGCGGACGGAGTGCAGGGCGGTCCCGGCCGGTCGGCGCTTCCTGCCGGCCACTCGATCACCCCCACGAACGCCACGGGCCCGAGCGGTCCTGACGGCACACCAGCCGACCCTAGGCCGCTTCCCGGGGTGCGGGGCGGGTCGGTACGGCCGTCCGGGCGCCCGCCTCACGGGCCCACGACGGCACCAGCGCCGACGCCGGAACCCGCACAGCCGCACAGCCGACCGACCCCCGACGGGGCCGAACGCCGACGGCCGCTCCCCCGCACAGCATGCGGGGAAGCGGCCTGGGGTCCTGTGCCGCGGAACCCGGAGCGGGCCCGCGGGCGCGGACGGCGGATCAGGGACCTGGCAGATCACCGGACCGACGCGTCGACGCGTTGACGCATCGATGCATCAACGCATCGACCCATCAAGGTGTCGTCGGATCAGCAGATCACCCGGTCACGCGACTCAACCGGTCATCCGACCGGCAGATCTTCCGGTCGGATGAATCGGATGGGTCAACCAGATCAGACGGTCAGGGTCTGGCCCGGGAAGATCAGGTTCGGGTTGCCACCGATGACCTTGGCGTTGTTGTCGTACAGCGCGTGCCAGTCGATGCCCTTGGCGGCGGCGATGCTGCTCAGGGTGTCGCCGGCCTTGACGGTGTAGTTGCCACCGTTGACCTGCTTGGCGTCGTTCGAGGTCCAGGACTTGCCGGACTTCGCGGCGTTGTCGGCCTTCGGCGCGGCGGCGGCCTTGGGGGCCTCGGCAGCCTTGGGCGCCTCGGCGGCCTTCGGGGCGACAGCGGCCTTCGGCGCGGCGGTCTTCGGGGCCTCGGTGGCCTTCGGCGCGGCCGGCTTCGGAGCGGCGGTGGCGGCCGGGGCGGCCGGCTTCGCGGCGGGGGCGGTGGTCGCACCCGCGGAGGTGTCGACGGCCGCCGGGGCGCCGCCCTTGGTCAGGCCGGCCTTGACGGAGCAGACGGGCCAGGCGCCCGGGCCCTGCGAGGCGAGGACCTTCTCGGCGACGGCGATCTGCTGCGCCTTGGTGGCCAGGTTGGCCTGCGAGGCGTAGGCGGTGCCGCCGAAGGCGGCCCAGGTGCTGGAGGTGAACTGCAGACCGCCGTAGAAACCGTTGCCGGTGTTGATGGCCCAGTTGCCGCCGCTCTCGCACTGGGCGACAGCGTCCCAGGTGGAGACCGAGGCGGCGGAGGCCGAGGTGGCCGTGACGAGGCCGGCCACCGGCAGGGCCGCGACAGCGGCGCCCGCCACGACAGCCATCCGAACGCGGTTGCGCTTGGTGACGGTGGAGGTGGTGGCAGCGGCGGTCTCGTTACGGAAAGTCATGAGGTTCCTCTCGACAGCCCCGGGCGGGCATGCGGAACCAAGCCCTCGCAGGGGTTGGGATTCGCTCGCCGCGTCCGTCGGGCGGCCGGGTACGTGTCGGACGTACCGCGCCGCCCCGGCCACCGCCCACGCACCGGCGACCTGTTCGAGCGGTCGCATCGGCGGGCACGGCCTGCACCGGGGTGAGCCGGCGGGCTGTGCGTCGGGGGTGAACCCGGGTGGTGCTCGTTGCACCGCCAATGAAGCTACGAGTCGGCTGCCGGGGATCCAAACACTCGGAGGTCTCCCCAGCTCAGCCGGGCATTACCGGCGGTAACGACCATGCAATCATGTCCAATTTGTCCGATTTAACCGTGATTTCCTAGATCAAACATTGACGGCTCGTGACTCACCTCACGGTTTCATTCCGGCAGGCGCGCCACCGAGATCGACAGATTGCGAGCACGACACCACGCTCCGCGGTCGAATCAAGGGCAATTCCCGTCACCCGCACCCCCCACCCGTGACCCCTGCCACAGGGGCCCGTTGGTAAGGGCGGCCGGGGCCGACCCCTGCCCGGGCTCGAACAGACCCGACCCCTCGACCCCCACGGTTCGACCCCGCCGTCCGACTGCCGGCACCACCGCCGGCCCCCGCTCCGCCGCCCCTGCACCCCGCCCCGACACCCGCTCCCAACGCCCCAGGCCCAACGCCACAGGCCCCCGACACCTCACCAAGGAGAACAAGTGCCGCGCATGCTCGACGTCAGCGACGAGGTCCGGTCCGAGATCGGCGACGACGAGGCCGACCGCCTGCTCGGCGGCGCCCACGCGCCCGACAGCTACGAGTGCACGTCCTGCCGCACACCCGGCGACACCCTCCAGGAGCCCACCAGCACCGTGCTGTTCGTCGGCGAGGAGACCGCGGTGCTCGCCTTCGCCCACGCGCGCTGCATCCCGTCCCAGGTGGTCCCGGTCTCCGAGGAGCAGCTGGTCGGAGCCGTCCGCAGCATCAGCCAGGCCCAGGGCGACGCGCCCTCCGGTGCCGCCGCCCCGGCCCAGCAGTCGGTCCCGGCCCCCGCTCCCGCCCCCGAGTCCGGCCGGGCCGGGGCGTCCGGACAGCCGAGCGCCCCGGGCCAGGCCGCCATCCTCGGCATCACCTGCGGACTGGTCCTGCACGGCGACGCCGGCCACGCCTCGCTGGTCGTCGAGCCGACCGGCCCGGTCGGCCGACCGGGCAACACCACCGGCGAGGACGAGTTCCTGGACCTCCTCCAGGACGCCGGCTTCCAGCCGGTCACCGACCTCGACAAGACGCCCGACCAGCTGCCCGGCTGGTCGGTGCTGGTCGCGATGGGCAAGCTGCACGCGATCCTCCAGCCCGCCGCGGCCGGCGGGAGCACCGGCTGGTGGCAGGCCCACCAGCCGCTCCAGGTGACGGACGCCTGGCGGTTCGCCGCCAACCAGCTCGGCGAGGTGACCATGTACGCCGTCCCGGCCGGGACCGTCGGACGCCAGCCGCGCGAAGACCTGCTGCGCCAGGCGCTGGAGCGCGCGGTCTCCCTCGGCCAGGTGGTCGCCGCCTCCCTGCCCCTCGCCGGGACCTGATCCGGGAGGGAGCCCGAGGCGGAAGGGCGCCCGTGGCGGGGAACAGGACCCGGAAAGGAATCCGGGCCGCCCCCGGTCCGGGCCCCCGCCCGCCCCGCACCCGCGCCCCGGCCCGCCGCCCACCCGATCGGCCCGGTCCACCGGCGGCCCGAACGCCCCGGCCGGCACCCCCGACCGACACCGCACACCGCACACCGGACAGCGGACAGGCGCCACGCAGTACCCGTACGGCACCGCCGCCCCGGCGGCGTGGCGCACCCTCGCACACCGCACCCGCGTGCAGCACGCCACGCCCGCCGGGCGCGTACGCCGTACCTACGCGCCGCCACGCCCCGACACGCCCCGACACGCACCCGGCGCCAACGCCCGAGCCACCTGACCGGCCCCAGCGCCCGGCCTCCGTACCCCGCGCCCACCCGCCCGCTCGCGCCCTCCCGATCGGCATAGGCCACCTTCCGGCCGGGCCGGTGGACCCCGCATCCCCCGCCGTCCTCGCTCGTTGGGCCCTGCGTGTACAGCTACGACGTCCCCGCATCCCACCGGCGGTCCGCCACCGCCTCCCGCGCAATCCCGGGCATGCGCCCGTCGTACGACGCGGAGCACCCGCACTCGACGACGCCGATCTACGACGAGCTGTACTCCGAGTACCGACGCCTCTTCCGCGCGCTGCCGGGCGACCGTTCCGGCGAGGAGGACCTGAAGTTCGCCGGCTTCGCCGTCCGTGACGGCTACCCGGTCCTCGCGGACCCGCGTCCGTACCCGCCGCAGCAGCAGGCGTTCCACACGTACGCGGGCCAGGCGATCGGCATCCCGCAGTTCATGCCGAACCAGCAGAACGGTTCCGGGCCCGCCGGGCACCACGGCCAGCCCGCCCCGCACGACCACCACGCCGGTCATCACGGCCCCACCGGCCCTGGAGGCCATTCCGCACTCGGCGGAAACTCCGGACCCACCGGACCCACCGGCCAGAACGGTACGAACGGCGTGAACGGCGCGAACGGCCAGCACACCCACGGTGGTCACGGCAGCCAGCACACCAACCACCCGGGCGCAGTCCTCACCACCGCCCCCACCAGCGACGGAACCGGCCACCACTCCGGCCAGAACCCCGGCCAGAGCCCAGGCCACAACCCCGGTCCCGGCCACAGCCAGGGCTTCAGCCACGGCGCCGTACCCGTTCCCGCCCAACCCGCGAACGCCGCCACCGCCACCACCACAGCCACCAGCGCCGCCGCCCAGTTCGGCAGCGGACACGGCTGGGTCGCGGCCGGCTACCTCGGCCCCGTCCCTCACCCGATGCCGGTACCGGCCCCCGCGCCCGTCATGAGCACGGGCTTCGGCCACGCCCCCGGCCCGGCCGCCGGCGGCCGCCACCGCAGCATGCTCTCCCTCCCCCCGGGCCGCAGCGGCGAACAGCACTGACCCCCGCACGCGCGGAGGCCCCGTCAGCCGGTCCTGGGAACCGGGTGACGGGGCCTCCGCGCTTCTGCCTGCCGGCGGCTCGCCCACCCGGCCGCCCACCTGTCGATCAGGTGGACGGCCCGGCGGCGGCAGCCCGGCGACTACTTCCTCTTGCGCTTCTCCCGCACGCGCACCGAGATCGAGATCGGCGTGCCGACGAAGCCGAACTCCTCACGCAGCCGGCGCTCGACGAACCGGCGGTACCCGGCCTCCAGGAAGCCCGAGGCGAACAGCACGAAGCGCGGCGGACGGGTGCCCGCCTGGGTGCCGAACAGGATACGGGGCTGCTTGCCGCCGCGGATCGGGTGCGGGTGCGCCGCGACCAGCTCGCCGAGGAACGCGTTCAGCCGGGCGGTCGGGATGCGGGTCTCCCAGCCCTCCAGCGCGGTCTCGATCGCCGGAACGAGCTTCTCCATGTGCCGACCGGTCTTCGCCGAGACGTTGACCCGGGGCGCCCACTGCACCTGGACGAGGTCGCGCTCGATCTCGCGCTCCAGGTAGTACCGGCGCTCCTCGTCGAGCTGGTCCCACTTGTTGTAGGCGATGACGACGGCGCGCCCGGCCTCGACGGCCATCGAGATGATCCGGGTGTCCTGCTCGGCGAGGGTCTCGCTGGCGTCGATCAGGACGACCGCGACCTCGGCCTTCTCCAGCGCGGAGGAAGTGCGCAGCGAGGCGTAGAAGTCGGCGCCGGCGGTCAGGTGGACCCGACGGCGGATACCGGCGGTGTCGACGAACTTCCAGGTCTTGCCGCCGAGTTCGATCATCTCGTCGACCGGGTCACGGGTGGTGCCGGCCAGCTCGTTGACGACCACCCGCTCCTCGCCGGCGACCTTGTTGAGCAGGCTGGACTTGCCGACGTTCGGCCGGCCGATCAGCGCGACCCGGCGCGGGCCGCCGGGGGCGGCGTCGCCGAAGGTCTGGGGCGGGGCCTCGGGCAGCGCGGCCATCACGGCGTCGAGCAGGTCACCGGAGCCGCGGCCGTGCAGGGCGGAGACGGGGTACGGCTCGCCGAGCCCGAGCGACCAGAGGTAGGCGGCCTCGGCCTCGGTGGACGGGCCGTCGACCTTGTTGGCGCACAGGACGGTCGGCTTGCCGGCCCGGCGGATGAGCTTGATCAGGGCCTCGTCGGTGTCGGTGGCGCCGACGGTGGCGTCCACGACGAACATCACCGCGTCGGCGGTCTCGATGCCCAGCTCGGCCTGCGCCGCCACCATGGCGTCGATGCCGAGGACGTCGATCTCCCAGCCGCCGGTGTCGACGACCTTGAAGCGGCGGCCGTTCCAGCTGGCCTCGTAGCTGACGCGGTCGCGGGTGACGCCGGGCTTGTCCTCGACGACCGCCTCGCGGCGGCCGATGATGCGGTTGACGAGGGTCGACTTGCCGACGTTCGGCCGGCCGACGACGGCCAGCACCGGCAGCGGGACGTGGCTGCCGTCACCGAGGCCGTCGACGTCGTCGAAGTCGAAGCCCTCCTCGGCGGCCAGTGCCATGAACTCGGCGTAGTCGGTGGCGTCCAGCTCGCCGTGCCCGGCGGTGGAGTGCTCTGCGGTCATGTTCGTGTCGTCCGTTTCCCGGCCCGGCCCTTCCCAGGGGCGTGCCGTGCGTACCTGCCCCACCGGGGCAGCGCGATTGGTTCCGGGTGCCACGTCGGCACCCGTTCGTCCAGATGCCGGCGTGGCACCTGTCATCAGTGATCACCTGGTGGTCACCAGGCGGGTCGGACGGCCGGCCCGGCAGTCCGCCGGCCTGGCAGTCCGACAATCCAGCGGTACAGCGGTCCGGCGGTCCGGCGGTCCGGTCAGACCGCCGAGAACCCGGCCCGTTCCTCCACCAGGACGGCGATCGTGTCGATCACCTGCTCCAGGGTGAGCTCGCTGGTGTCCACCAGGACCGCGTCCGCGGCCTGGGTCAGCGGGGCGGTCGCCCGTGAGGAGTCGGCCGCGTCCCGGCGGGCCAGGTCGGCGGCCATCGCGGTGATGGTCGCCTCGTCCACGCCCTTGGCGCGGAGCTCGGCCGCCCGGCGCTCGGCGCGGGCCGTCTCCGACGCCGTCAGGAAGATCTTGACGGTCGCGTCGGGGAAGACCACGCTCCCCATGTCCCGGCCCTCCGCGACGATGCCGCGCTCGGCGACCTCGGCGCAGCCGCGCTGCAGCTCGACCAGCCGGGTCCGCACCGCCGGCACCGCGGCGACGGCACTGACGTGCGCGGTCACCTCGGGGCCCCGGATCGGTCCGGCGACGTCCTGGCCGTCGACCGTGATGGTCGGGCCGTCCGCGTCCGTACCGGAAACGATCACCGGCTTGCCGCACGCGACGGCCACCGCCTCCGGGTCGTCGACGTCGACGTCGTTGGCCAGCATCCACCAGGTCATCGCCCGGTACATCGCACCGGTGTCCAGGAAGCTCAGCCCCAGCCGGGCGGCGACCGCCCGGGAGACGGTCGACTTGCCGGAGCCGGAGGGTCCGTCGATGGCGACGACGACCGGGGCGTGCGCTCGGTCGGCAGTGTCCACGGCACGAACCTCTCTCTGATCTCTGAGCATGGCAACCCGAACTACGGGGAAGCCGGGGGAGTGTCTCCCCCAAGGTTAATGGACCGCCGCCCGACCCCGACCCAGTCGGTGACCCGCCCGTTGCCCGGGCCCCTGCCCGGCCTGAACCGGCCCCCGGCCCCCGGCCCCTTGCCCACGCAGGCCAGGCCGCCAGGCCGCCAGGCCCGCAGGCCCGCAGGCCCGCAGGCCCGCAGGCCGGGCAAGGGCACCACCGACGACGCACCCGGCGCACCCGGCAGCTCCTCAGCCGCCCCGGACGGCCACCAGCGCCGCAGCCGCGGCCGCCGCAAGCCGCTCGTCACGCAGGGGAGTCAGCTCGGCCCCGCCCAGCACCCGCCGGTGACCCGCCAGGTACGCCTCCAGCACCGGCACCGCGGCGGCGGCCGGGCGGCCGATCGCGGTGAGGTGTCGCAGCACGGCCGACAGCTCGTCGTCGTACTCCCCCGCCGCGGACGCCGCTCCCATCACCCGTACTGCCCGTACCGCCCTCGTCCGCCGCAGCACCGCGCGTTCACCGGTCAGCTCGCCGACCAGCACGTCGACCGCGGGCCCGGGCTCGCCGGTCAGCCGCCACCAGGCGTGCGCGGCCTCGACCCGGGTCCACTCCCCGGGGGAGTCCAGCAGCGCGCGGACGGCGTCGGCGTGCCGGACCGCCAGCGGGCCGAGGTCGGCCAGGTACGGCAGGTGCGGGCGGCCGGGGCCGGCCTCGGCTGCGGCGCCCAGCACGTCCAGCGCCGTCCGGTGGTCGCCGGTGACCCGCCACAGGGCCCAGGCGGCCGTCTGGGTGCCGTGCCAGGGCTGGGCGCGCGGGTCGCGGGGGCCCGGAGACCCGACGCCGGGCACTCCGACACCGTCGACCAGCTCGCGCAGGCGCGGCGCGGCACGCTCCGCCGCCGGACCGATCGCACCGAGCGCCGCGGCGGCCCGGCGGGCCTCCCCGCTCTGCAGGAGCCCGACGAGCCTCGGCACGACCGGGGCCGCCACCGGTCCCCAGGCGGCCAGTGCCTCCAGGGCGCCCGCCCGTGCGGCGCCGTCCTCGTCCTTGAGGGCGCCTTCGAGCACCGGCAGCAGCGTGTGGGCCTCGCCGGGGTAGCAGCCGGCCAGCCGGCCGAGCGCGAGGTCGTAGTCGGAGCCGCGCAGGCGGCGCAGGTAGGTGAGCACCCGCCGGTCCCCGAGGTGGGCCAGCGCCCGCGCCTCCGGCCTCCCGCGGTGGACGGGGAGCTGTACGAGCAGCCGGTGCGCGAGCAGGTCCGCGTACGGGGCCGCGTCCGAGCCGGCCTCGGTGAGCAGCCGCTCGGCACGCTCGCGGGCCTGCCAGCCCGGGTGGTCGAGGTGCTCTGCGGCCAGCGCGTACAGGCCGGCGGCGTCGGCCCGGCGGTCGGTGAGCGCGCGGGCGGCGTGGTCGAGCGCCCAGGCGGCCCGCTGCCCCGCCGACTGCCGGCCGCCCGCCCCCGCCCCCGCCCGCAGCAGCGCTTCCGCAAGGGCCCGGCTCTCGTCCGGCCGGTCGACGAGTGCACCAGCGGTCATGCCGTGGAGGAAGCCGACCGCCGGCCAGTCGAGGTCCTCGGCGCCGGCCAGCGCCGCCGCCGCGAGGGCGCCCAGGCCCGAGGCGTCCGTCCCGGGCCGGAGCCTGACCCGGCCGGCGACCGCCGCCAGTCGCACCGTGGCACTCGGGTGCCCGAGCCACCGCGCGAACCACGTGTACCAGCCGTCCTCCCCGCCGGCACCGGCCCACGCGACGCCCGCCACCCCACCGTCCGCTGCCCCACCGACCGCCGCCCCACCGCTTGCCGCCCCACTGCCTCCCGCGCCGCCCGGCACCACCCCGCCGTCCGCCGTCCCGGCCGCCGGTATCAGCGCCACCAGCACCGTCAGCTGCTCCGCCAGCACGTCCGTGTCCGGCTCGCACTCGGCCCGGGCGCGCAACGCGGTGAGCACCGCCGCATCGCCGACACCGAGCCACTTCAGCACCGGCAGGGCCGACGCCCGGACCTGCCGGTCCGCGTCCCCGACCAGCCGGACGGCCTCGGGCACCACCGGTGCCAGGACGGCCGGACCGCCCAGGTCCTCGATCGGCCACCAGTAGGCCGCCGGGTGCTCGGCGAGCTCCGTGAGCATCCCCAGCGCCGCCCGACGGGTCCGCCCGCGCGCCGACCGCAGCATGCGGACCAGCAGCGGTACGGCGCCCGGCACCGCCTCGCCGCCCCGCGCGGGTGCCCGCAGGTCGGTGCGCAACCGTGCGGCCGCCCGCCGCAATGCCCAGGCGGACGTCCGCTCCTCCACCGCGACCGCCGGGGCCGCCGCATCCGCCGTACCCACTCCGCCGTCCCTCCCGTCACGCGCCCCACGGCCCACCGCCGCGACCGCCCGGCTGCCCGACCATCGCGACCGCCACGACCGCCACGAGGCCTAGCAGATGATCACACCACCGCCCCGCTCCTCCGCCCGCAAGAACGCCCGGACGCCCGGACGCCGGGACGCCGGGAGGCCGGGACACCGCCTCGACAATCCCGAGGCGCACCGCCAGGCATCCGGCGTCGCAACCGCAGACCTCCGGAGCCCGGGCAGCGCCCGTCGACCGGCCAGCCGCGCACTCCACCCAAAGCTCCCCAGCCCCGGACCGCACCACGAGGCCCTCCCCCACCTGTCGCGGCGGGAGGACAGCACCCAGCGCACGCAACGGCCGCCGCCCCGTGGAAGCCGCCCCGGACCCGGCTCAGGCAAGTACGCCCCGAACCCGGCTCGGAGAACCCGCCCCGAACCAGGCCCGCGAAGTCCCGCCCCGAACCGGACTCAGTCCCGTACGCTCCAGCCGCTGGCCCGCAGCGCCGCCGTCAGCGGCCGCACCGCCCCCGGGGCGACCGACAGCTGGACGAAGCCCACCTGCTGGCCGGTCGAGTGCTCGATGTCCACGTCCTCGATGTTGACGCCCGCCGCACCGACCTCGCCGAACAGGCGGCCCAGCTCGCCCGGCTGGTCGCCGAGGACGACGGCGACCGTCTCGTACCGGGTGGGCGGCGCGCCGTGCTTGCCGGGAATCCGGGCCTGGCCGGTGTTGCCGCGCCGCATGACCGCCTCGATCCCGGCGGCGCCGTCCCGTCGCTCGCCCTCCTCGGCGGCCTGGAGGGCGCGCAGCGCGCCGACCGCCTCGCCGAGGTCGGTGGCCAGCTCCTCCAGCACGTCGGCGACCGCGCCGGCGTTGGCGGAGAGGATGTCCACCCACATCCCGGGGTTGGAGGCGGCGATCCGGGTGACGTCCCGGACGCCCTGGCCGGAGAGCCTTATGGCCGTCTCGTCGGCGTGTTCCAGCCGGGCGGCGACCAGCGAGGAGAACAGCTGGGGGGCGTGCGAGACCAGCGCGACCGCGCGGTCGTGCGCTGCGGCGTCCATGACGATCGGCATGGCCCCGCAGAGCGCGACGAGTTCGAGGACGGCGTTCAGCGTCTCGGTGTCGGTGTCCGCGGTGGGGGTGAGGACCCACGGCCGGCCCTCGAACAGGTCGGCGCGGGCGGCCAGCGGCCCGGACCGCTCGCGCCCGGCCATCGGGTGGCTGCCGATGTAGTGGACGGTGTCGCATCCGAGCGCCGTGATGTCGGCACGCGGCCCGGCCTTGACGCTCGCGACGTCGGTGTAGCAGCGGGCCAGGCCCCGGCTCTGGCAGTCGGCGAGCACCTTGCCGACCAGCGCGGGCGGGACGGCGATGATCGCCAGGTCGACCGGACCGTCGGCCGGTTCGGTGATGCCCGCCCCCAGCGATTCGGCGGTGCGGGCGGCGTCCGGGTCCGCGTCCTCCAGATGGACGGTCAGACCCCGTCCGGTGAGGGCGAGCGCGGCGGAGGTGCCGATGAGTCCGGTACCGACGACGGCGACTGTGCGCATGGCGGGGTGGCTCTCCTCACGGAACGAACTGGCAAGCGGGACAACAGAACCGACGGACCCGTACAGGTCGCACGGAGCCCTACGGATCGTACGGACCTGCCCGGGACGGCCCCGGGAGCAGCCCGGTACCGGCCCGGAACCGACCGGGCGGCACCGGCGGACCCGGACCGGTCGGACACGTCCGCCCCATCCTCTCGTATCCCCGCCGCCCCTGCGGACACCGCACCGCAACCGCGCGGCCCTCCCGCCCGTCCCCACACACGACTCACGCGGAAGCGCCCGCCGCCGGGGACCCGCGCCACGGCGCGCACACCACGGCGCCCGTACGCCGCACACGGCGAAATCCGGGGACGGCGGCGCCGACGCACGGCAGGATGGGCCGCCCAGGGGAGGCCCGGCGCGATCGGCGCCGACGGCACGAGCGGTACGAGACGAAGGGGTTGGCCGGGTGAACGATCACCACAGCAGCGACCAGCATCGACCGAACGACGGGGGGCCCGGCGAACGCCCGGAGCCCTCCGCCCCCACCACCGCCCCGGCCGCCACGGCGGCGCCCTCCGACGCGGCCGGCCCCACTGCGCCGCCAGGCGCCTCCCCCGCCCCCGCTGTCCCCTCCGTCCCCTCCGTCCCCTCCGTCCTGGAGTCGGTCGTCGTGCACGCCGTCGGCGCGGTCTGCCGCCGCCGGGCCCGGGTGGCCGTGCCGCCGAGCGGACGGATCCGGCTGACCGGGCTGCCCATGGCCCTGGAGGGACGCTCGCTGCGCGCCCGGGTGCTCGCCGGGCCGGCCGGCACCGCCGTCACCGAGGCCCGTCTCGAACCGGTCGCCGAGCTTCGGGAGAACACCGAACTCCCCGAGCTTCGGCAGAAGTTGAACGCGGCACGGGAGCACGAGCACGCCCTCGGGGAACGCCACCGACTGGTCCTCGCCGCCATCGCCGAGACCGCCGCGCTGCGCGCCGTCCCACCGAAGCAGCGCCTCGACGAGCCGCTCCGCCGGACGCCCGCCGATGCCTGGCTCGAACTGGCCGAGTTCGTCGACGAACGCCTCGCCGGGCTCCACCAGCGCGCCGAGGAGCTCACCCGCGATCTCGAACTCGCCCAGCACGAATCCGAGTTGCTCGCCGACCAGCTGGAACGCTCGTCCACCGCCGGCCCGGCCCGCCCGATCGAGACCTCGGCGACCGTCCTGCTCACCCTCACCACTCCGCCCCCGCCCACCTCCGCTTCCTCGGCCGCCCCGCCCGCCTCCGCCGCCCCGGACGACGACAGCGCCACCGCCGCGCCGGACGCCGCGCTGGACATCGAGCTGGAGTACACCGTCCGAGCCGCCCGCTGGGTGCCCTCCTACCGGCTGTCCTACGCCCAGGGCACCGACACCGGCCGGCTGGTCCTGCGCGCCTCCGTCGCCCAGCTGACCGGCGAGGACTGGACCGGCGTCCGCCTCGCCCTCTCCACCGCCGACCTCGACCGGCGCACCGACCTGCCCAAGCTGCGCTCGCTGCGGATCGGCCGCAGCCAGCCCGCCCCGCCGCCCTCCGGCTGGCGCGAGCCCCCGGGCGGCCTGGCCGACCTGTTCACCGGCTACGACGCGGCAGGCCCGCGCCCCGCGCCGGAACGGCCCCGCCACCTGCCCGTCGCCGGGAGCGCCGCCCCGCCGCCGAGCCTCGCCGCACCGGTCAGCCCGACCACCGCCCCGCCCCCGCCCCCGCCGCTGCCCGCCGCGCCGGGCGGGTACCAGGCGTACGCCGGCGGTCTCCTCGCGGCCGAGGACGAACCGCGCCTCGCCTCGCCCTCCCACGGCTTCGCCGGCTACGGCGGGCCCCCACCGGCACCGGCCGCCGCACCCCGCCCCGCCGCCCGGGCGTCGGGGCGGGGTGCGGCCCGCAGACGGGCCGCTCCGCCGGAGGGCCTGGAGGTCGGCGACGACGCCCTGGTGCGGCTCGACTCCGCCGCCGTCGGCGCAGTCGCGGAGGGCGGCCCCGGCGGGCCCGCCGGCCCCCCGGTTCCCGACGCCCGACTGCTGGACTACCCGGCGCTCGTCCTGCTCGGACCGGACTCCTCGTCCGAGGAGCGCGGCACCCTGCAGCGGTCCGCCCAGCGGCCCACCCGGCCCGGCGTGGGCCGCCGCGTCACGGGCATCGACGACCTGCCGCTCCCCCTGCACGCCGTGCCGCCGCGCGTCTCGGCCGGCTCCTTCGACCACCGCTTCGACGCCGCCGCGCCCTCCGACATCCCCTCCGACGCCACCTGGCACACCGTCACGATCGACGAGATCCCGGTGTCCGTCCGGCCCGAGTACGTGACCGTCCCCTCCGTCGAGGAGAAGGTCTACGCCACGCTGGTGATCTCCAACCCGACGGACCGGGCGGTGCTCGCCGGCCCGGTCGAGGTGACCGTCGACGACGAGTTCCTGCTCACCGCGGCGCTGCCCACCCTCGCGCCCGGCGGTGTGCGCCGACTCGGTGTCGGTGTCGCCGAGTCGGTCGAGGTGACGCGCCGCACCGAGCTTCGCGAGTCCACCGCAGGCATGCTGAACAACAGCACCGTGCTCGACCACCGGGTCCACGTCGAGCTGGCCAACCGGCTCGGCCGCGCGGTCACCGTCGAGGTCCGCGAACGGGTGCCGGTCAGCTCCGACTCCGAGATCCGGATCGAGGAGCGGGCCGACTGGCGCGCGCCGGCCGTCCCGTCGCCGGAGTGCCCGCCCAGCACCCGGCTGTGGCGGGTCGAGCTGCCGCCGGGCGGCCGGGCCGAGCTCGACGGCGGCTACCAGATCAGAATCCCGGCCGGAAAGGCCATCGTCGGCGGAAACCGGAGGAACTGAACGCGATGACCGACACTCCCCTCCCGAGCACACCCTCCCCCGACCCCGGCAGCCTCACCACCGGCCCGACCACCGCCGGCCCGACCACCACCGACCCGACCACCACCGACCCGACCGTCCTCGGCCCGACCGCAATCGGCCCGACCGCAATCGGCCCGACCACAATCGCCGGCACCGTCCACCCGCTCCCCGTCACCGCCGTCACCTGCCTGGAGGACCGCAGCCAGGTCGAACGCACCGTCACCCTGGACCTCGGCCCCGGCGTCCAGCGGCTGCGCCTGGGCCCGCTCACCGCCCTCGCCGTCGACCGCACCCTGCGCGCCGAGGCGGACACACCGGGCGTCCGCGTCCTGGACGCCCGCGTCGTCCGCGCCTGGACCCCGCGCGCACCGCTGCCGCCCGGCCCGGGCGACTCCGAGCTGCGCCACCGCCTGCACCAGCTGGACGAGCAGACCCGCCAGGAGCACCGACTGCTCGAACGACTGGGGGCGCGGCTGGCACTGCTGTCCCAGCTCTCCGCCGACCTGCTGCGCGAGATCGGCGAGGGCGCCGGCGCCGGGGAGGTCGAGCGCACCCGCTGGGCCCGCGAACTGACCCGGGTGGACTCCGAGCGCGAACGGTACGGCGAGGAGCTCCGCGCCGCCCGCTCCCGGGCGCGCGAGCTGGAGGAGCAGCGCTCCCAGGCGCTCACCGCCCTCGACCAGGCCGAGGAGCAGCCGGCCGAACTGGTCGCCCACCTCGACCTCACCGTGGAGGCCGGGGTGGCCGGCCCCGCCCGGCTGACCGTGAGCCACCTGGTGCCGTGCGCGCTCTGGCGACCCTCCTACCGCGCCACCCTGGCCGACGGCGAGCTCCGCCTGGAGTCGGAGGCGGTGGTGTGGCAGCGCACCGGCGAGGACTGGACCGGTGCCCGGCTCACCTTCTCCACCGCCCGCTCGGCGCTGGCCACCGAACCGCCCGCGCTCGGCGAGGACCAGCTGGTGCTGCGCGAGCGCACCACCGAGGAACGGCGCACCGTCGAGGTCGAACTGCGCGAGGAGGAGGTCTCCACGCTCGGCCCCTCCGAGGCGGTGCCGGGTGTGGACGACGGCGGCGAGGTGCGGGTGCTGCCCGCCCCCGCACCGGCCACCGTGCCGTCCGACGGCCGCGCGCACCGGGTCCCGCTGGGCGCGTTCACCGGTCCGGCACGCAGCGAGTACGCGTGCGCGCCGGAGCTGTCACCGCTGGTCACCCAGGTGGTCCGGTTCCGCAACGCGGCCGGGCACGCGCTGCTCGCGGGGCCGGTCGAGCTGGTCCGCGGCAGCGGCTTCACCGGGCGCGGCGAACTGCCGTTCACGGCGGCGGGGGCCGACGCGGAGCTGTCGTTCGGCAGCACCGACGGCTACCGGGTGGTCCGCGAGACGGAGGAGCGCCAGTCCACCGCAGGCCTCACCCAGCGCTCGGTCACCACCCGCACGGTCCGGCTGTACCTCTCCCGGTTCTCCGGACCGGAGGAGCGGGACGAGCAGCTGGTCGCGGTGCGCGAACGGGTGCCGGTCTCCGAGGTGTCGGCGGTGGAGGTGCGGCTGCGCAAGGAGGAGTGCTCACCGGCCCCGGACGCCTTCGACTCCGAGGGCATCGTCCGCTGGGACGTCCCGCTCGGCCCGGGCGCGCGCCGGACCGTCACGCTGGTGTACGAGATCTCCGCCTCCGCGAAGGTGGCCGGCCTGTGACACCACCGTCCCCGGCACGGGCACCGGCGACCCACCCGACCACGACCCACCCGACCACGACCGGCCCGGGCACGACCCGACCGCCCCGCGCGAACCGCCGCCGTGACGTCCGCTCAGGTACAACAGGAACATGATCCTGCACCTCGCACCCCTGGACGACTGGCTGGCCGACCCTGGCCGGCCGTACGCCACCGCCTCGCTGCTCACCGACGGGTTCATCCACTGCTCGGCGGACGAGCAGACCGTGCTCGCCGTGGCCAACGCCTTCTACGCCGACGCCCGCGAACCGCTGATGGTGCTGCTGATCGAGGAGTCGTTGGTGGAACCGATGGTCAAGTGGGAGGCCCCGAACGGCACACCGCCGCCCGGGGCCACCCCCGGCGTGCTGTTCCCGCACATCTACGGCCGGCTGAACCGGACCGCGGTGGTCGGTCTGGAGAAGGTCGAGCGCGGACCGGACGGCCGCTGGGCGGGTCTCACCCCCTGGAGCTGACCCCACGGGGCCACCCGCCCCGCCGAGCCACCCGCCCCGCCGAGCCACCGACCGCACCGGGGCACCGCACGCACCGGCTCCCCACACGCGCCGGGGCGCCGACCACACCGGCTCCCCACACGCGCCGGGGCGCCGACCGCGTCAGAGCCACCCCCGCTCCCGGGCCGCCATGCCGGCCTGGAAGCGGGTGGTGGCGCCCAGCTCGCGCATCAGGCTCTGGAGGCGGCGCTGGGTCGTCCGGGCGCTCCAGCCGAGCGACCGGGCGATCGACTCGTCGGTGAGACCGGCCGCCAGCAGCCCGAGCAGCTTGCGGTGGTCGGCCTCCGGCTCCGGCGTCTCCTCCGTGGCGCCGATCGCCGCCTGCAACTGGACGGCCCGCTCCCACTCCGCCTCGAACAGCGTGTCCAGCGCCTGGAGCAGCGCCGAGGGGTGGATGACGTAGGCGGCGTCGAGGACGCTGTCGCCCACGCTGATCGGGATGATCGCCATCCGGTCGTCCGACATGATCATCTTCATCGGCAGCACCGGCCTGACCCGCGCCTCCTCGCCGTCCGCGACCCCGACCAGGATGTTCTTCTCCAGCCGCCCGGGCCAGGCCACCGCCTCCCGGTCGTAGATGGTCCGGAACCGCAGCCCCTCCTTCATCCGCTGCCGCTGCAGGGGGATGTTGGCCACCGGGTCCTGGATGTACGGCGGGCAGTCGAAGCCCCGGACCTGGTACTGGCTGGTCTCGGTGATGTGCTCCAGCCGCTGCGCGATGGCCTCGCCGCCGGTCAGCACCTCGACCGAGTGGGCCGGGTCGGTGTACCGCGAGGCCTCCCGGAAGGCGTCCATCAGCCGGTGCATCTCGGCCCGGGCGTGGCGCAGCTCGGATTCGCGGTGGCCTATCAGGGTGCCGATCGCGACGTCGGGGGCGACCGGCAGGAAGCGGTACCGGTCCACCGGAGCCCGGGTGGCCATGCCCTGCTGCGCCAGCCGGTCCAGCGCACGGATGCTCTGCTGGAGGCTCAGGTCGCAGAGGGCGGCGAGGTCCTCCGCCGTCGACTGCGGATTGGCCACCAGCGCCGCGTAGACCCGTCCGTCGGGTGCGGCCAGTCCCAGAGCGCTGAGTGGTGCATCGGACACGGCGTCGCTCCCCGTTCACCTCTCGCCCCGCGCCGATGGCGCAGTCCCGCCACCCGGCGGGTCGTGGTCAGGTGGCAATCTTCAGCCACGGATCATGACGCTGACAAGGCGATCACCCGGCTATGCGGCCCGCTTCACAGCAGGACCCGCCGAACGGCGTGAGGGCCTCCCCGCCACTCGGCGGGGAGGCCCTCGGGAAACACGCGATTATGCAGACCGGTCTACAGATCCACCGGCCAGCACACGGAATATGTAGACCGGTCCACAGAAGCCGGCCGCGAGAGCAGTCGCCGCTTCAAAATATGTCGACCGGTCTACAGAAACTCCGCTGGAATATACCGACCGGTCTACATAGAGCCCGCTCGAATAGACCGACCGGTCTACAGACCGACCTCACGCATCAGCTGACCCACCTCGGGGTTGGTCAGACGACGCAGCCAGCCGGACTTCTGGTCGCCCAGGGCGATCGGACCGAAGTGGGTGCGCACCAGCTTCTCGACCGGGAAGCCCGCCTCCGACAGCATCCGCCGGACGATGTGCTTGCGGCCCTCGTGCAGGGTCACCTCGACCAGGTAGTTCTTGCCGACGTTGGAGACCACCTTGAAGCTGTCGGCGCGGGCGAACCCGTCCTCCAGCTCGATGCCCTGCGCCAGCTTCTTGCCCAGGTCGCGCGGGATCGGCCCCTGGATGGCGGCCAGGTAGGTCTTGGTCACGCCGTACCGGGGGTGGGTGAGGCGGTGGGCCAGCTCGCCGTGGTTGGTGAGCAGGATGATGCCCTCGGTCTCGGTGTCCAGGCGGCCGACGTGGAACAGCCGGGTCTCCCGGTTGGTCACGTAGTCGCCGAGGCACTGCCGCCCGTCCGGGTCCTCCATGGTCGAGACCACGCCGGCCGGCTTGTTCAGCGCGAAGAACAGGTACGACTGGGTGGCGACGGTCAGGCCGTCCACCTTGATCTCGTCCTTCTCCGGGTCGACCCGCTTGCCCTGCTCGGTGACCCGCTTGCCGTTGACCTCGACCCGGCCCTGCTCGATCAGCTCCTCGCAGGCACGCCGGCTGCCGATGCCGGCCCGCGCCAGCACCTTCTGCAGCCGCTCGCCCTCGGGCTCGCCGAAGGTCTTGGGCAGCTTCACGGCCGGCTTGTCGTGCCGGGCGAGCACCGCGTCCTCGATCCGGGCCTGCAGCTCGCGCGAGCGCTGCGGCTGGCGGCGCGGGTCGCCCGGGGCGCCCTGCCCCTCGCGGCGCGGACGCGGAGCCGGGCCGGGCCGGCGGCCGGTGAAGCCACCGCGGGCCGGGGTCGCGTTCGGGCCGCCGCCGAACTCGGGGCGGTCGTACTTCCGCTCCTCCGGCCGCAGCGGCCGGTCGGGGAAGCGGCGGTCGTCACGCCTGTCGTCACGCCGGTCGTCCCGACGGCCGTCGCGCCGGTCGTCCCGCCCGTACGAGCCGGAGCCGGAGCCGTACGAGCCGCCGCGCGAGGAGCCCGCTCCACCGCGCGAGGGGCCGCCGCCGCGCGGGGCACCGGAGCCGCCGCCGGAGCCGCCGTACGAGCCACCCCGAGAGGAGCTCGAGCCGCCACCGTAAGAACCGCCACCGCGCGAGGAGCCCGAGCCGCCGCCGGAGCCGCCGTACGAACCACCGCGCGAGGAGCCCGAGCCACCGCCGTACGAACCACCACCGCCGCCGTACGAACCGCCACCGCGCGAGTCGGACCCGCTACGACCGGAGCCGCCCCCGTAGGAGCCGCCCCGGCCCCCGCCCTGTCCGCCGCGACCGCTGCCGCCGCCGCTGCTGTTCCTGCCGTTGCCACTGCTACGCATCAAAGTGTCCGTACGTCGTTACCGTCTGGGATGTGCGGTCGTTTCGGCCGACCTCACCGCCCCCTACCGATCAGGCGCAGCCCGACCGGCCTCGCCACTGCCGTCCGCGGCCTGCACGGCAGCGGCGGCGACCGCCTCCGCGATCATCGTGCCCTCCAGGGACTCCGCTTCCACGTCGTCGACCTCGGGCAGGAAGGGAGCAAGCTCCGGCAGCTCGTCCAGGCCGCGGAGCCCCATCCGTTCCAGGAAGTAGTTCGTCGTCCGATACAGGATCGCACCTGTTTCGGGCTCGGATCCGGCCTCTTCCACCAGTCCTCGCTGTACCAGGGTACGCATCACGCCGTCACAGTTCACACCACGGACGGCTGAGACCCGCGATCTGGACACCGGCTGCCGGTAGGCGACCACCGCCAACGTCTCCAGCGCGGCCTGCGTCAGCCGGGCCTGCTGGCCGTCGAGGACGAAGCGGTCGACGGCCGGTGCGCACACGGTCCGGCTGTAGAACCGCCAGCCGCCGGCCACCAGTCTCAGGTCGAAGCCCCTGCCCTGCGCGGTGTACTCGGCGGACAGCTCGCGCAGCGTCGCCGCCACCTCCGCCTTGGGCCTCTCCAGCACGGACGCCAGGTGGGCCTCGCCGACGGGCTCGTCGACGATCATCAGGATCGCCTCCAGCTCCGCCCGCAGCCCCGGCCCGTCCGGAGCCGACCAGACCGGCGAGGCCGGCGACGGCAGCGGCAGCGGCAGCGACTCCGCGATGTGAGCCTGGTCCGAGCCGAGGAGCTCAGCGGCACCGGAACCAGCCGCACCAGAAGTCGACGGGGCCGACTTCCGGTGCACGACCACCGGCTCGACACCCACAGCACCCACAGCACCCACAGCACCGGAGCCCCCGCCCGCCGCAGCACCCGCACCGGCTCCCACCCCCGCAACGGCTCGCGTAGCGACCCCCGCCACGTCGCGGCCCGCCACACCGCCGGACGCCCCGCCGGTCGATTCCGGAGCGGCAGCCCCCGCGCCACCGTGCACCGCCCCGTCCACCGGCCCGTCCAGCGCTCCGTCCACCGCCCCGGAAGCCGGCTCCACCAGCACCCCGGGCGCAGGCTCCAGCCACTCCTCGGCCCGTGGCTGCCCCGGCACGCCGAGCGGCCGCCGGGGCACCCGCCCTCCACCGTCGGCCCCAACCGTCATCGCCGGCCTTCCTCTCTCTGCTCTCTCCGCCCGCCCCCGGACCCTGCGCCCGCCTCCCCCGCCTCCCCCGTCGGCCGGTCGAACTCGTCCGTCACCTCGACCGACCTCCGATCCGCCTCGGCCACCCACCGCACGACCAGCTCCCCGAGCGCCTCCGGCTGCTCGAAGGCGAGCACCCGCTCCCGGTAGAGCTCCAGCAGCGCCAGGAACCGCGCGACGACGACCATGTCGTCCGCTGCGTCGGCGACCAGCCGCTGGAACGTCGCCTCGCCCAGCTCGGCCAGCAGCCCGACGACCAGCCCCGCCTGTTCGCGCACGCTGACCGGCGGTGTGTGGATGTGGTCGACGTAGACGACGGGTTTCGGCTTCGGGACCATCGCCCGGGCCGCCAGCTGGGCGAACCGTTCCGTGCCGATGCTGATGACGACCTCGGGCAGCAGTTGCGCGTGCCGCGGTTCCAGACCGACGGACCGGGGCCGCCGGAGCAGCTCCGCGGCCCAGCGCTCACCGAACAGTGCCGCCGCCCGCTTGTAGGCCCGGTACTGGAGCAGCCGGGCGAAGAGCAGGTCCCGGGCCTCCAGCAGGGCGAGGTCCTCCTCGTCCTCGATCTCGGCCGCCGGCAGCAGCCGGGCCGCCTTGAGGTCGAGCAGGGTGGCGGCGACCACCAGGAACTCCGTCGCGGCGTCCAGGTCCCAGTCCGGGCCCATGGCCCGGATGTGTGCCATGAAGTCGTCGGTGACCGTCGCCAGCGCCACCTCGGTGACGTCCATCTTGTGCTTGGCGATCAGGCTCAGCAGCAGGTCGAACGGCCCCTCGAAGTTGTCCAGGTGCACCCGGAAGCCGCCCCGCGGCTCATCCCCGCCCGCCCCGGCGGCCGCACTGCCGGTTGCCCCGACGGCCCCGCCCTGCTGAACGGTCGGCCGAGCGGTCGGCCGAGCAGCCGGCTGTGCGACCGACGACGCGACCGGCTGTGCTGCCGGCGGGACGGTCGGCTCGACCGACCGGGCGGTCCCGGTGACGACAGGGGGTTCGGGCGTACTCGGCATGGCGATCCATCTTCACCCGGTGTCGCCGCCCGGTCCGCGCCGGGGCCGCCGACACGCCGCGCGTGCCTCCCCGGGAGTCCCGGGGCCCCGGCCGCGTCCGAACCCGCGACCCGCCCGTGACGGCCCTCGACGGCCCGATAAGGCCCACAGGGGCCCACCAGGAGCCCCGGCAGGCCCTCGACGCGGCTCCGGTGCCCCTCCCGGCGCCCGGGCCCTCGCGGCGGCTCCCAGGCTCCCCAGCGTCCCTCAGCGCCTCTCAACGCCTCTCGGCGCCCGCCAGGACACCTCCGGCCCTCACCTCAAGCCCCGGCCCGCCCCGGCCCGCGTCCCGACTCGGACGCCACACGCGTCGCCCGAACGTCCCTGGACGGACCGCGGCAGAGACCGACAGACGTCAACACCCGTCGACCGGGCAACAGGCCCCGCCGCGCACCTGCGAACCTCGACGAACCACCGCCACCGCCGAACCGCCCGCGAGCAACAGCGAGCACCAGCCCACATCGGCGGCCCCGGCAGGCAGGCTCAGCCGTCCCGATCGGCTCGGCGGCCCTCGGCGGCCCTGGACGGGCCTGGACGGGCCTCAACGGTCCCCGACGGCCTCAGCGGGGCACACGGCCCCGGCGGCGCCTCAGCGCCCGCGCAGCCGCCGTACCAGGATGCTGGCCTCGCCCCGCTGCTCCAGGTCCGCGAGCACGACCGCGATGGCCTCCCGGACGATCCGGCCGCGGTCCACCGCCAGGCCGTGCTCGCCCCGCAGCACCAGCCGGGTGTGCTCCAGGTCCATCAGCTCCTCGGCGGACACGTACACGGTGATCTTCTCGTCATGCCGCTCACGCCCGCTGGGACGGCGCGGGGCACGGCCCCGCGGACGGGGCCGTCCGGCGGCACCCGTCTGTTCCTCGACCGCACCGGCGTGCTGGCGCGGACCCGGCGCGGCGGCCCGGCCGCCCTGCCCCGCAGCGCCTCCGGCACCCTGCGCACCCACAGCACCCACAGCACCGCCGGCTCCGGCGCCCTGCCCGGCACCGCCCTGCCCGCCCGGCTGCGCGGGTACGGGCATCGCCGCCGTCCCGGCCGAACCGGCCGCCCGGCGGGCGGCCCGCCGGTGGTCGCCGGACTCCCCGGCCGCGCCGGCGCCAGCCTCGGCACCGCCCGCGGCGTACTCCGCGCCGCCGACGCCCTCGGCGCCCTCGGCGCCGTCCGCGTCACCGGCGCCGTTGACCGCCCGGGCGGTCTCCGGTCGGGGCGCCTCGGCAGCCGGACGCGACGCGAGGGACGGCGACAGCGCCATCCCGCCCGTGGTCCGGAACAGCTCGTCGGCACCCGGGAGACTCACTCGGCGGGGCGGCACCGGTCGAGCACCTCCCTGGCGAGCTGGCGGTAGGCGGCCGCACCGACCGAATTGGTCGCGTACGTCGTGATCGGCTCGCCGGCGACGGTGGTCTCCGGGAAGCGCACGGTCCGCCCGATGACGGTGTGGAAGACGTGCTCGCCGAACGCCTCGACGACGCGCGCCAGCACCTCACGGCTGTGCACGGTGCGCGAGTCGTACATGGTGGCGAGGATGCCGTCCAGACGGAGCTCGGGGTTGAGCCGCTCGCAGACCTTCTCGATGGTCTCGGTGAGCAGCGCGACGCCGCGCAGCGCGAAGAACTCGCATTCCAGCGGGACGATCACGCTGTGAGCGGCCGTCAGCGCATTGACCGTCAGCAGACCCAGCGAGGGCTGGCAGTCGATGATGACGTAGTCGTAGTCGGGCAGCAGCGGCTTCAGGGCGCGCGCCAGCGCGGACTCCCGGGCCACCTCGCTGACGAGCTGCACCTCGGCCGCGGAGAGGTCGATGTTGGACGGCAGCAGGTCCATGCCGGGCACCGCGGTCTTCAGCAGCACCTCATCGGCCGTCAGCCCCCGCTCCATGAGCAGGTTGTAGACGGTGACGTCGAGCTCCATCGGGTTGACGCCGAGGCCGACCGAGAGGGCGCCCTGCGGGTCGAAGTCGACGAGCAGCACGCGGCGGCCGTACTCGGCGAGCGCGGCGCCCAGGTTGATGGTCGACGTGGTCTTGCCGACGCCGCCCTTCTGGTTGCACATCGCGATGATCTGCGCGGGGCCGTGCTCGGCCACCGGCGCGGGGATCGGGAAGTACGGCAGCGGACGCCCGGTCGGGCCGACCCGCTCGCGGCGCTGCCGCGCGGCGTCGGGGGCCAGCGTGGCCGCGTACTCCGGGTCCGGCTCGTACTCGGCGTCGGGGTCGTCGTAGGCGCCGTAGGCGAACTCGCCGTAGGCCAGGCCGTGGGCCGGCAGATCGGCGTCGTAGTCGGTCACCGTGGTCACCTGTGCTGTGTTCTGGCGTGCTTCGAAGGTACGGAGTGCGACCGAGCCGACCTCGGCCGAGCCCACGGTGGCCTGCCGGGCCCCGGACTCCTCACGCGGCTGGCCGGCGGTGTGCTCCGCCAGTCCTGGCTGACCACCCCCGGGAGCAAATGTCGACTCATTCACAAGTCGTCTTACCTCCTTGGGCATCCAGGACTCTATGTCGATTCGTCAGCGTGGCAGCATGCCGACGGTTTGCGACTCTAGGCCGTTCAAGGCGTTCGCAGCAACACAATCCACGGTAGTGGGCAGGATGTGTCGACTATCAGGCGACCCTCTGTCAAGGGATGCGCGAGCCCTTGACCCTAACGTTTCTGCGGTCGGGTGACGCGACCGATGGAAATTGACGACAGAGCGACCCGCCCGCGCCACCCCCTCCGTCACCACCGGGTTCACCCCTCGTTCACGAGGTCACCGGAGCCCTTCGGACGCACCCGCCCACAAGGTCATCGGAGCCCCTCGGACACACCCGCCCACAGGGTCGCCGGAGCCCCTCGGGCACACTTGCCCACACGGCCGCCCGGGCTCCGCGGCCCCACCTGTACGCGGGCACGGCGAAGCCCCCGGCCCGAGGGGAGCGGGTCGGGGGCCGACGGGCCGCCGTGCGGGCGGCGTCCCGTTCAGAGGGGCCGGTGCTCAGCCTCAGGCGAGCACGGTCTCCAGGGAGACGGACTCCAGACCGAAGGCCTCGGCGACGGCGCCGAAGGTGATCTGGCCCTCGTGCACGTTCAGGCCCTTGGCCAGCGCGGCGTCGCGGCGCAGCGCCTCCTTCCAACCGCGGTTGGCCAGCTCGACGACGTACGGCAGCGTCGCGTTGGTCAGCGCGTAGGTGGAGGTGTTCGGGACGGCGCCCGGCATGTTGGCCACGCAGTAGAAGACCGAGTTGTGGACCTGGAAGGTCGGCTCGGCGTGGGTGGTCGCGTGCGAGTCCTCGAAGCAGCCGCCCTGGTCGATGGCGATGTCGACGAGCACGGAGCCCGGCTTCATGCGGGAGACCAGCTCGTTGGTGACGAGCTTCGGGGCCTTGGCGCCCGGGATCAGCACGGCGCCGATGACCAGGTCGGCGTCGAGCACGGCCTTCTCCAGCTCGAACGAGTTGGACATGATGGCCTTGATCTTCGTGCCGAAGACCTTGTCCGCCTCGCGCAGCTTGTTGATGTCGCGGTCGAGCAGGGTCACGTCGTAGCCCATGCCGATGGCGATGGTGGCCGCGTGCCAGCCGGAGACGCCGCCACCGATGACGACGGCCTTGGCCGGGTGGGTGCCGGGCACGCCGCCGGGGAGGGTGCCGCGGCCGCCGGCCGGGCGCATCAGGTGGTACGAGCCGACCTGCGGGGCCAGCCGGCCCGCGACCTCGGACATCGGGGCGAGCAGCGGCAGGGCGCCGTTGGCGAGCTGCACGGTCTCGTACGCGATGGCGGTGGTGCCGGAGGCGACCAGCGCGTCGGTGCCGGCGCGGTCGGCCGCGAGGTGGAGGTAGGTGAAGACCGTCTGGCCCTTGCGCAGGCGGTGGTACTCCTCCGCGATGGGCTCCTTGACCTTCAGCAGCAGGTCGGCGGTGGCCCACACCTCGTCGGCGGTGGGGAGGATGGTGGCGCCGGCGGCCACGTACTCCTCGTTCGGGATCGAGGAGCCGAGACCGGCGTTGTCCTCGATGTAGACCTCGTGTCCGTTGCGGACGAGCTCATGCACGCCGGCGGGCGTGATGGCCACGCGGTACTCGTGGTTCTTGACCTCGCGGGGGATGCCGACCTTCACGGCTAAACACGTCCTCTTGCCATGGGGGTCCCTACCGGAGAAGACCGGCGGGCGACGCGCACGTGGGGAAGCCTCCGGAAGACACCGGGGCACAGATCTCTGCGCGACTAGGTCCGAGTGTAATGAAGCCTAGGCGACGTGTCAGCCTTCCAAAGTGAATAAATCTGCCGGACGCATTGGCAGGTTCGTAGGCTTCCCAGGTGATCTTCCTGCCAAAGCCACGCCAACCAGGCATCTTCGACAATACTCCGGAAGCGCCCGCTACCACCCGGTGACGAGTCGTTCCCGCAGCTCCGCGAGGGCGGCGCCGACGGTCTCCCGGCCCTGCTCGTCGCCGAGCCGGCGCAGCACCGAGAGCGAGGCCCGGTACTCGCGCTCCGCCTCGTCGAAGCGGCGCTGTGCGGTGTGCGCCTCGGCCAACCGGGCGAGCAGCCGGGCCTCGGCGGCCTGGTCGCCCATGGACTGCCGGACGCCCAGCGCCCGGCCGTACCAGTCGGCGGCGCGCACCGCGTCCCCGAGCGCCCGGTGACAGCCGGCCGCGCTCTCCAGCGCCCGGGCGCAGAGCGCCTCGTCGTCGACGGAGCGGGCGTGCTCCAGGGCGGCCCGGTAGTGCCCGGTGGCCTGCTCCCAGCGTCCGGCGGAGGCCTGCAGGTCGCCCAGGTTGAGCAGCGCGGCGGAGGCCCGGCGGGGGCGTCCGTGCCGCTCGGCCACGGTCAGCACCAGCTCGTGCAGCTGGTGGAGGTCGGCGGGAGCGGCCGCGCCGGTGAGCGGGAGCGCCCGCAGCAGGGCGGTGACCAGCCGCCCGGCCGAGCCGTCCAGGTCGCCCTGGCCGATGGCGTCGGCGACGGCGCCGAGCAGCAGGTCGCGCTCGTCGAGCAGCCACTGGCGGGCGTGGGCGGCGGACCTCAGCCGCAGCGGGCCGGGCAGCGGGTCGGGACCGGTGCCCCCGGCCGGGTCGAGCAGCGCCCGGGCCGAGTCGGTGAGGCGGACCAGCCGCTCCAGCAGCCGGGCGCGGGCGAGCTCGACCTCGGCCGGACGGTCCTCCCGATCGCGCAGCCGGACCAGCCGCGGGTAGAGCCGGCCCGGCACCCGGTAGCGGGCGGTGCCGTCGGCGGCCGGGGGCTCCTCGGTCAGCAGCTCCCGCTCGGCCAGCGCGGCCAGCGTCGCCGCGGCCTCCGGCGCGGGGCAGCCGACCAGGGCGGAGGCGGTGCGCGGGTCCGCGCACTGGGCGGGCGCCAGGGTTAGCGCGCGCAGCATCCGGGCCTGGGCGGCGGACAGGGTCGCGTAGGTCAGGGTGAACGCGCCGATCAGCGGGTCGTTGTCAGGGACGGGGACGGGCTCGGCCGGCTCCGGCCCGGGCTTCACCCAGGCCGCCTGGTCCCGCGCCGGATCCGGCCCCTGGCCGGTCCCCTGATCCGTCCCGGGGTCCGTCGGGCCCTCCGGCCCGACGGCGGGCCCGACACCAGGCCCGGCCGTACCCGCGCCGCCGTCCCGCCCGCCCGCAGACCCCCGCTCCGCCCCGCCCGGCCTTCCCGTCCCGCCCGGTTTCTCCGCCCCGCCCGGTCCCGCCTGCCGCTTGGCCCCCTTCGACGCCTTCGACGCCTTCGACTGCTTGGCCCCGTCCCTCTGCTCCGACGCGCCGACCGACCCACCGACCGAGCCACCGACCGACCCACCGACCGAGCCACCGGCAGACCCACCGGCCGACCCGCTGCCCGGCCCGCCGGTCCCTGCGGCCCCCTTGCTCCCCGGCTGCCCGCTGCCCCCAGCCGCCCCCACCGCCCCCGTCTTCGCCTCGCCCCGTACTTCCCCTCGCGCCTCCCCCTGCGCCGTCTCCCGCGCGTCCGCGTCCGAGACCGCCCGCACCAGCTCCTTCGCCGCGTCCGTCACGGCCAGCTTCGGGTTGCCCCGCAGCCACCCCGCCATCAGCCGCAGCGCCGCCGGGCGCGAGGCGCAGGCCTCAGCCAGGTCGGCCCCGCCGACCGGGTCGCAGCTGATCCTGGTGCCGCCGACCAGATCGCCCAGCAGGTCGCCCGCCGCCGACCGGTCGAGCCCGCCGAGGATCACGGGGTCGATGTCCTCGATCCCGGTGAGCGGCCCGGCGGTGGTGGCGAGGACGAGGCAGCCGGACTCGTCGGCGAGCAGCGGCCAGAGCTGCCCGGCGTCCCGGACGTCGTCGAGCAGCAGCAGGACGCGCCGCCCGGCCAGTGCCTCGCGCAGCGCGACGCAGGCGGGCTCGTCCCGGCCGTCCTCGACAGCCCCGGGCAGCGGGACGCCGGCGGTGTCCGCGCCGAGCTGCTCCAGCAGTCGGCGGGCGGCCCGCGCGGGCGGCACCCGGCCGCCGTCGGGCGCGGAGAGGCGTGCGAACAGCACACCGTCGGGGTAGTCGGCGGCGACGGTGACGGCGAACCGGACGGCCAGCGCGGTCCGCCCGGAGCCCGGACGGCCGGCCACGACCAGGACGGGGCTGCGGCCCTCGGCAGGGCGGGCGGCGGCGGCCCGCAGCGCGGCCAGCTCGGCACGCCGGCCGACGAACAGGGCGGGCCCGGCGGGCAGCCGGTCCAGCCCGGGAACGCGTTCGGCGGGCGCGCCGGGCCCGGCCTCCATCGTCGCCGTCTTCCTCGCCACCCGTGCCACTCCCGACGTCACCCAGCGCTCAGCGTAGGCGGCCCGGGACGGGCGCCCTGTCTGCGAAGCGTAGTTCGACGATCCGGCCCGACCGGGGTGACATCCGGTCGTACGAACCGGTAAATCACCCCCGCGGATCAACCCGTCGCGTCGCGCAGGACCCGGGGCACCCTCCGGGCCGGGGAAACGCCGCCCGCAGCGGGCCGGTCCCCCGGAGCCCGGCCGGTCCCGAGAGCCCCTGGACGCCGCACCGGACCGCCGCGCCCAGCGCCAGTCCGAGCAGCCCGACCGAGCAGTCCGACCGAGCAACGCGACCGAGCTCCCAGGCCGGGAGCCCGCCTCGGAGTCCCGTCCTGGAGCCCCGCCCGGTCACCCGGCCACGCAGAACCGTCCGGCAGCCGAGCAGCGGCGCCCGGCCCGGCCCGCCCCCGGCGTCACCCGCCAGGCCCCAACCTCAGACCTCAGCCTCAGGCCTCGGCCCCGAACGGCCGGGCCGGCCAGGGCGAGTCGGCCGGACGCAGCGCGTCCAGCCCGCCTGGGGCGTTCAGCGCCGCCGCGACCGCCAGGGTGCCGGTGATCAGGGTGGGGTTGTGCAGCTCGCCCGCGTGGATCAGCCGGACCAGCTCGTCGACCGGGACCCGGGCGGACTCCAGCTCCAGCTCCTCCCCGTGCGCCGCGTAGCGCTCGCCGTCGGCCTCGGCGAGGTCCGTGGCGAGGAAGAGGCGCAGCGCCTCGTCGGTCCCGCCGGGCGAGGTGTAGAAGTCGACCAGCACCCGCCAGGTGCCGGCCTTGCAGTGCGCCTCCTCGTACAGCTCGCGCTGCGCGGCGTGCAGCGGGTTCTCGCCGGGTACGTCGAGCAGGCCGGCCGGCAGCTCCCAGAGTCGCTGGCGGACGGGGTGGCGGTACTGGCGCAGGACCAGGACCCGCTGCTGGTCGTCCAGGGCGAGGACGGAGACCGAGCCGGGGTGGGTCTGGTAGTCGCGGCGGGCCCAGCTGCCGTCGGGCATCCGGACCTCCTCGGTGCGCACGCCGGTGACCCGGCCCTGGAACGGCGTGGTGGTCCCCCGGATCTCCCACCCCTCGGCGACGTCGGCGATGCTGCGCTCTTCCATCACGTTCTCCCCTTTTCGTCAGTACGACACAATCTAACGCCGAACGGCGGCCCCGCGGGAATCGCGGGGCCGCCGTCGGGCGAACAGTCGGGCACTCCAACAGCCGGGCACTCCGTGCGACCGGGTGCCCGGCACGGGGTGCCTACTCGGCCGCGGGGGCCGTCTTGATCTCGATCGCGGCCTTCACCAGGCCCGCGAAGAGCGGGTGCGGGCGGGTCGGGCGGGACTTGAGCTCCGGGTGGGCCTGGGTGGCCACCAGGTAGGGGTGCACCTCGCGCGGGTACTCGACGTACTCGACGAGGTCGCCCTTCGGGGAGAGGCCGGAGAACTGCAGGCCGGTCTTCTCCAGGTCCGCCCGGTAGGCGTTGTTGACCTCGTAGCGGTGGCGGTGGCGCTCCTCGACGTACTGCTCGCCGCCGTAGACCTCGCGGACGATGGAGCCCTCGGCGAGCTTGGCCGGGTAGAGGCCGAGGCGCATGGTGCCGCCCAGGTCGCCCTTGCCGTCGACAATGGCCAGCTGCTCGGCCATGGTGGAGACGACCGGGTACTTGGCGGCGGAGTCGAACTCGGTGGAGTTCGCCTCGGGCAGGCCGGCCAGGTTGCGGGCGGCCTCGATGACCACGCACTGCAGGCCCAGGCAGAGGCCGAGCAGCGGGATCCGGTTCTCGCGGGCGTAGGTGATGGCGGCGACCTTGCCGTCCACCCCGCGGTCGCCGAAGCCACCGGGGATGCAGATCGCGTCCACGTCCCCGAGCTGCTCCTGGGCGCCCTCGGGCGTCTCGCAGTCGTCGGAGGTGACCCACTTGATCTCGACCCGCGCGTTGTTGGCGAAGCCGCCGGCGCGCAGTGCCTCGGTCACCGACAGGTAGGCGTCGGGCAGGTCGATGTACTTGCCGACCAGGGCGACCTTGACGATGTGCTGCGGCTCGTGGACGCGGCGCAGCAGGTCGTCCCAGGTGGTCCAGTCGACGTCGCGGAACGGCAGGTCGAGGCGGCGCACCACGTAGGCGTCCAGGCCCTCGCCGTGCAGGACCTTGGGGATGTCGTAGATCGACTTGGCGTCGATCGCGGCGACCACGGCCTCCTCGTCGACGTCGCACATCAGCGAGATCTTGCGCTTGATGGCCTGCGGGACCTCGCGGTCGGCGCGGAGCACGATGGCGTCGGGCTGGATGCCGATGTTGCGCAGGGCCGCGACCGAGTGCTGGGTCGGCTTGGTCTTCAGCTCGCCCGAGGGGCCGATGTAGGGGAGCAGGGAGACGTGGACGAAGAAGACGTTGTCCCGGCCGACCTCGTGGCGGACCTGGCGGACGGCCTCCAGGAACGGCAGCGACTCGATGTCGCCGACGGTGCCGCCGACCTCGGTGATCACCACGTCGACGTCCTCGGTCGCCATGCGGCGGATCCGGGACTTGATCTCGTTGGTGATGTGCGGGATGACCTGGACGGTGTCGCCCAGGTACTCGCCGCGGCGCTCCTTGGCGATGACCGTGGAGTAGACCTGGCCGGTGGTGACGTTGGCCGAGCCGTGCAGGTTGGTGTCGAGGAACCGCTCGTAGTGGCCGATGTCGAGGTCGGTCTCGGCGCCGTCGTCCGTGACGAAGACCTCACCGTGCTGGAACGGGTTCATGGTGCCCGGGTCCACGTTGAGGTACGGGTCGAGCTTCTGCATCGTGACGCGCAGGCCACGGGCCTTGAGCAGGGCACCGAGGCTGGAGGCGGTGAGGCCCTTGCCGAGAGACGAGGCGACACCCCCGGTGACGAAGAGGTGCTTGGTCGTCACGGCGCGGCTGTTCGATGCCTTGCCGGAATGGGGCTGTGCCAAGAGGGGGCTCCCGTGGGTCGCGAGTCGGACGTGACGTGGTGGGAGGGCTCGCGGCTCGCCTGCCGACTGGGAGGGCGGTGCGGTGCACGGCGCCCGGGGGTCGTCGGTTCGGCTGGTCCGGGGCGTTTGATCCCACCGGTCCACGGGATACCAGGGTAACAGTGACCCGGGCCGGACGCGTTCCGGCCCGCCGGGGCCCGCCGGGAACACTCCGGGGGCGCACGCCTGGCGCACCACCGGCGCACCACCCGGCGCAGCCGTCACACCCGTCGCACCACCGGCCCGGGCGGGCCACTCGGGACTGCTCGGCCGGGCCATCGGCGGCTCCTCTGTTCGAGCCATCCGGAGCTGATCCTTCCGGGCCATCCTGGCGGGCGTCCCCACGATGCGCGGTATTTCCGCCGAATTGCGGCGCCACACCGGGCGGCGCCCGCGTGCTTCGCCCCTTTCGTCCGTCGTAAGCTGCACGGACGCATCGCCGACAACACGAGCACGCGGAGGGCGTGGGAGGGTCAGGACGCCTCTCGGTCCCCGATGCGCGACCGGACCTCCCCGTATTTCCCGCTCCTCCCCACCCACCCAGAGGCTCGACCGAGCCCTCGCGGACACTCCAGCAAGGCCCCCACCACCCCACGGAGGGCCGGACGTCCCGGGGTGGCCTCCGGCCGCGCAGAACCGCTGGCTCCCCCTCGGATCGCCGATGCGTCGTGACCACATTGCGAACTGGAGATCCACGTGGCCGGCCGTATCGAGGACTACGCACTCATCGGGGACATGCAGACCGCCGCCCTGGTCAGCAAGGACGGAGCGGTGGACTGGCTCTGCCTCCCCCGGTTCGACTCGCCGGCGGTCTTCGCCGGCCTGCTCGGCACCGACGAACACGGCTTCTGGCGGATCGGCCCCGCGGAGGCGGTGGCCACCGAACTGCCCTCCCCGGCCGCCGACCCGGCCCCGGCCGCCGCACGGCTCAAGTTCACCGACACCAGTGACCTGCGCGTGCCGCCGCCGACCGCCGCCGCCCCCGCGGTGCCCGCCGACCGGCGCCGCTACCGGGGCGACTCGCTGATCCTGGAACAGGAGTGGGACTCCCAGGGCGGCACCGTCCGGGTGATCGACTTCATGCCGCCGCGACCGCTCGCCGGCAAGGACGCCGTCCCCCAGATGATCCGGATCGTCGAGGGCGTGGCCGGCACCGTCCGGATGCGCTCGGCGGTGCGGATGCGGTTCAGCTACGGCCGGGTCGTCCCCTGGGTGCACCGGGTCGAGCAGCCCGACGGCGGCCACCGCACGGTCGCCGTGGCCGGGCCCGACTCGGTCTGGCTGGACGGCGAGGCCGACACCTACGGCCGCAACCTCACCACCTACGCCGACTTCACCGTCTCGGCCGGCGAGCGGATCGCCTTCGCCCTCACCTGGCAGGCCTCCCACCTGGAGCCGCCCACCGCGCCCGCCGCCGAGGAGCTGCTCGACGCCACCGCCGACTTCTGGCACGACTGGGCCGGCCAGTGCACCTACCAGGGGCCGTACCGGGAGGCCGTGGTCCGCTCGCTGATCACCCTCAAGGGCCTCACCTACGCCCCGACCGGCGGCATCGTCGCCGCCCCCACCACCTCGCTGCCCGAGGACATCGGCGGCGAGCGGAACTGGGACTACCGCTACACCTGGCTGCGGGACGCCGCGATCACCCTCTCCTCGCTGCTGCGCACCGGCTACCGGGACGAGGCGAAGGCCTGGCGCGAGTGGCTGCTGCGCGCGGTCGCCGGGGACCCGGAGAACCTGCAGATCATGTACGGCATCGCCGGCGAGCGCGAGCTCACCGAGTCCTCCCTCGACTGGCTGCCCGGCTACGAGGGCTCCCAGCCGGTCCGGGTCGGCAACGGCGCGGCCGGCCAGCTCCAGCTGGACGTCTACGGCGAGGTCGTCGAGGCACTGCACCTGGCCCACATGACCGGACTGGTCCGCAACGACCACGCCCACCACCTCCAGCTGCGCCTGATCGAGTACCTGGAGGACCACTGGCAGGAGCCGGACGAGGGCATCTGGGAGGTCCGCGGCCCGCGCCGGCACTTCGTCCACTCCAAGGTGATGGCCTGGGTGGCGGTCGACCGCACCATCAAGCTGCTGGAGCAGAACCCGGAGGACGCGCCCACCGACGGCCACCTGGAGCGCTGGCGCGAGCTGCGCGAGACCATCCACCGGGACGTCTGCGACAAGGGCTACGACCCCGGCCGCAACACCTTCACCCAGTACTACGGCGGCAAGGAGCTGGACGCCTCGCTGCTGCTGATCCCGCAGGTCGGGTTCCTGCCGCCGGACGACAAGCGGGTGATCGGGACGATCGAGGCGATCCAGCGCGAACTGTCCACCGAGGACGGCTTCGTGCTGCGCTACCCGACCCACGACGACCACGGCAACAACGTCGACGGCCTCTCCGGCCACGAGGGCGCCTTCCTGGCCTGCTCGTTCTGGCTGGCCGACGACCTCGCCATGATCGGCCGGGTGCAGGAGGCGCGCGAGCTGTTCGACCGGCTGCTCTCGCTGCGCAACGACCTCGGGCTGCTCGCCGAGGAGTGGGACCCGCGGCTCAAGCGCCAGGTCGGCAACTTCCCGCAGGCCTTCAGCCACGTCCCGCTGATCGACACCGCGCTGCGGCTGACGGCCTGCGGCGGCGCCTACCTGTCGGCCCAGCCGGACGGTGCGGCCGCCGACCGGACGGCCGAGCAGGCCGCCGTCTGAGCGGGCGCGCCCGGCGGCCGGGGCGTACCCGCCGGACGGGCGCGCCCGGCGGCGTTCAGCGGTTGCGCTGGACCAGCTCGTCGTAGGTGCTGAGCACCTGCGCCACGGTGGCGGCCTCGTCCGGCCAGGTCTCCGCCTGCTGCCGGCCGGCCTCCGCCAGGCGCTCGCGGCGCGCCGGGTCGGACAGCAGCTCGCGGACCGCCCGGCCGATCGCGACCGGGTCGCCGGGCGGGACCAGCACGGCGGCGTCGCCGACCAGCTCGGGGATGCCGCCGACGGCGGTGGCGACCACCGGCACGCCGGCCCGCATCGCCTCCTGCACGACCAGCGGGCGGGCCTCCCACCGGCTGGAGACCACCAGGAGGTCGGCGGCGGCCAGCAGGTCCGGCACGTCGGTGCGGTAGCCGAGCAGGTGGACCGGCAGCTTCTCGGCGGCCGTCCGCTCGCGCAGCGCGGCGGCCTCCGGTCCGTCGCCGGCGAGCAGCAGCAGCGGCTCCGGGTCCAGCGCGGCGAGTTCGCGGGTGGCGTCCAGCAGCAGCCCGAAGGCCTTCTGCGGGACGAGCCGGCCGGCGGCGAGCACCAGCGGCCGGTCCGGGCCGTCGCCGAGCAGCGCCGTCCGGGCCGCGGGCCGCTCCAGCCGGACCCCGGGGGTCGGCGGGGCGGCGACCGGTCCGAGCCGGGCGTCGGTGGCGCCCAGCTCGCGGGCCCGGGCCACCAGGTCGGAGGAGGCGCCGAGGACGAGGTCGGCGGCGCGCGCCACCCGGCGCTCCATCAGCCGCTGGAGCCGTCGTTCCATGCCGGTGGCCAGCAGCGCGTGGTGCGAGGTGACCACCAGCGGGGTCTCCGGGCGCAGGCCCGGGAAGCGGCCGGCGGTGCGCAGCGCGAGGTCGGAGAGGAGCGCGGCGCGCAGGCCGTGGGCGTGCACCACGTCGGCGCCGGTGAAGGCACGGCGCAGTTCGCCGATGGCGGTGGCGTCGCTGCGGGCCCCCGCGGTGGGGGTGATGTCGACCAGGTGGAACCTGGCGCCGGTTCGGGAGAAGCCGAACAGCGCGTCCGTGCCGGCGGGGGCGCACACCGTGACGGTGACTCCGTGCGCGACCAGGCCCTGTGCCAGGGAGCGCACGTGCGCACCGATGCCGCCGGTGCTGGCGGCCAGGACGAGCACCACCTGCAGCTGCCCCCGTTCGGGGCTGGCCGCGGTGGCCCGGGCGGCGGAATGGTCCACGTCGTCTCGCATCCGACTCGATCAGGTACGCGCGCCTGCGGCGGGGGTTTCCCGCCTGCGGCGCCCGGGACTGGAAAGCCAGTGTCCAGCCGCCACCATGCCAGGTCGGCGGCCCTCTTGGACAGTCGGCGCCCCCGGTGGGGCGCGTCGTGGCGGGCCCGCGCGGGCCGGTCGGCGGACCGGTCCGGCGGGACCGGCCGGGGAGCCCCGCCCGCCCCGCCGGACCGCCACCCGGGGTCACCGGGGCCACGGAGCGGCGGGACGGCGGCGGCCGTCCCGGTTCGGTCGGACAACCCCTCGGGCGTGTCTGACAATTCGCGTCGCATCAGCGCGCGGCGTTGGGCGCCCGGCTGGGCGTGCCGCCGGAGCGCCCTCGTACTGGACGTACTTGGACGATTCGGCGGTGCGTCCAGCCGGGATGCCCGGCGTCGTGCGCGCGGCGGGAATTGTCAGACACGCCCTAGCGGGGGCGGGGAGCCCGGGCCGCCGCCAGCAGCTCCTCGGCGTGCGCCCGGCCGAGTTCGGAGTCCTCCAGGCCGGCCAGCATCCGGGAGAGCTCGCGCACCCGCTCCTCGTCGGTCAGTACCTTGACGCCGCTGCGGGTCACCGTGCCGTCGTTGGTCTTCTCGACCACCAGGTGGCGGTCGGCGAAGGCCGCCACCTGCGGCAGGTGGGTGACCACGACGACCTGGGCGCTCTCGGCCAGCTTGGCGAGCCGGCGGCCGATCTCGACCGCCGCCTTGCCGCCGACGCCCGCGTCCACCTCGTCGAAGAGGTAGGTGGGGACGGGGTCGGCCCCGGCGAAGACCACCTCGACGGCGAGCATCACCCGGGAGAGCTCGCCGCCGGAGGCGCCCTTGGCGATCGGGCGCGGCTGGGCGCCGGGGTGCGGGGCGAGCAGCACCTCGACCTCGTCCACGCCGTGCGGGCCGTAGGCGACGGTCCGGCCCTCGACCTCGATCCCGGACAGGTCGTCGACCTGGCTGATCGCGAAGGTGACCCGGGCGTGCGGCATGGCGAGTTCGGCGAGTTCGGCGGAGACGGCCTCGGCGAAGCGGCCGGCGGCGGCCTGCCGCGCGGTCGAGACCTCGGCCGCGAGGTCGGCCAGCTCGGCGCGCAGCGCGGTCTCCCGGGCGCCGAGCTCGTCGATCCGGTCGTCGTCGCCGTCGAGCTCGGCGAGCCTGGTGGCGCCGGTCTCGGCCCAGGCGAGCACCTCGGCCAGGGAGTTCTCCGGGCCGCCGTACTTGCGCAGCAGCTGGGCCAGGACGGCCCGGCGGTCCTCGACGCCCGCCAGCCGGACGGGGTCGGCGTCCAGGTCGTCGGCGTAGCCGGCCAGGTCGCCGGCCACGTCGGCGAGCAGGTAGCCGACCTCGTTGAGCCGGTCGGCCAGGGCGGCGAGCCGCTCGTCGTGGTGGCGGACGGCGTCCAGGGCGCGGCGGGCCTGCGCGACCAGGGTGCCGGCGTCCAGCGCCTCCGGGTCGGCGGGGTCGCCGGCCAGGGCGGCGTGCGCGAGGGTGGCGGCGGAGGAGAGCGCGTCGGCGTGGCCGAGCCGCTCGGCCTCGGCGGACAGCTCCTCGTCCTCACCGGCGACCGGTTCGGCGGCGGCGACCTCGTCCAGGCCGAAGCGGAGCAGGTCGGCCTCCTGGGCGCGCTCGCGGGCCCGGGTGGTCAGCTCCTCCAGGGTCGCGGAGACCTCGCGCAGCCGCCGGTACACCTCGCGGTAGCGAGCCAGCGGCTCGGCGACGGCCGCACCGGCGTACCGGTCGAGGGCGCCGCGCTGGCGGGCCGGGCGGAGCAGCCGCTGCTGGTCGGTCTGGCCGTGCACGGCGATCAGGTCCTCGCCGAGTTCGGCGAGCAGGCCGACCGGGACGGCCCGGCCGCCGACGTAGGCGCGGGAGCGCCCCTCGGCGGAGACGGTCCGGCTGATCAGCAGGGCGCCGTCGTCGAGTTCGGCACCGGCCTCCAGCGCGCGGGCGGCCGCCGGGGAGCCCTCGGGCAGTTCGAGGCGGCCCTCGACGACCGCGCGTCCGGTGCCGTTGCGCACCAGGCCCGGGTCGGCGCGGCCGCCGAGCAGCAGGCCGAGGCTGGTCACCACCATGGTCTTGCCCGCCCCGGTCTCGCCGGTCACGGCGGTGAAGCCGGGGGCGAGTTCGACCACCGCGTCGTCGATGACCCCAAGATCCCGTATCCGCATCTCGTCCAACACGGAGACGACCTTACGAGGTTCCGCCCCCGCCGCGCGACGAGCGACAACGACGCGCGGCAACTCGGTGCCCGGAAGTTCATCCGTTCCGGGGCGTTTACGCGGGGGTTTGGGTGGCGTTTTCCGGCCCGCTGCGTGCCGCGGACCCGGCGGCGGTCGGGACGGTGCACCAGGGCAGGAAGAACTGCGCGAGCGGGCCGATCGCCAGCGCGTAGGCGACGGTGCCGACGCCGGCGGTGCCGCCGAGCAGCAGGCCCGCGGCCAGCACGGTCAGCTCGATCCCGGTCCGGATCAGCCGCAGCGAGCGGCCGGTGCGCCGGTGCAGGCCGGTCATCAGGCCGTCGCGCGGGCCCGGGCCGAGCCGGGCGCCGATGTAGAGGCCGGTGGCGAGGCCGTTGAGGGTGATCGCGGCGACCATCAGCGCGATCCGGGCCGCGAGCGGGCCGGGTCCGTCGACGACGCGCAGGGTGAGGTCCATCGCGGCGCCGATCACCAGCACGTTGGAGACGGTGCCGACGCCGGGGAGCTGGCGCAGCGGGATCCAGAGCAGCAGCACCAGGGCGCCGCAGATGGTCACCCAGGCGCCCACCGAGAGGCCGACGGTGCGCTGCAGGCCCTGGTGGAAGACGTCCCACGGGTCGAGGCCGAGCCCGGAGCGGAGCATCAGGCCCATGCTGGCGCCGTAGAGGGCGAGGCCGAGGAAGAGCTGCGGCAGGCGGCGGCCGAGCGCGTGGGTGTCGCCGAGCACCCGGACGGCGAACCCCGGCCGCTCCGGCGGCGCGGTCGGGGGCGTGGTCGTCGGCGAGGTCGGGGGCGTGGTCGTGGTGGCCATGGAATCTCCGGCAGGTGGTGCTGCACGTTCGGGGACGCGTCCCCGGCAGTGGCGGACTCGACGGCCGCCCTGCCATGATGGCCAGGCCAATAACGCCCACTCCAGGGCCAATCACGAGCAAGTGGACTGATTAGCGATGGCCGACTGGCAGACCACCATCACTCCCCCGGCGCTCGCCCGGCTGCTCGACACCGCCCGGCTGCCCGAACCGGCCAGCGCCCGCCGGCCCGCGTACCGGACGCTCGCGGGCCAGGTCCGGCTGCTGGTCTCCGAGGGCCGCCTCCCGGTCGGCGCCCGGCTGCCCGCCGAACGCGAACTCGCCCTCGCCCTGCGGCTCAGCCGCACCACCGTCGCCACCGCCTACGAGGCCCTGCGCGCCGAGGGCTACCTGCGCAGCCGGCGCGGCTCCGGCAGCTGGACCGCCCTGCCCGAGGGCGCGGCCCCGCCCAGCGACGCCCTGCACCCGGTGCCGCCCGACGAGCAGGGCCGCACCCTGGACCTCGGCGTGGCCGCACTGCCCGCCCCGCAGCCCTTCCTCTCCGCGGCAGCCGCCCGCGCCGTCGAGCAACTGCCCGCGTACGCCGCCGGGCACGGCCACTACCCCACCGGCGTCCCGGTCCTGCGCGAGGCGGTGGCCCGCCGCTACACCGAGCGCGGACTGCCCACCACCCCCGACCAGATCCTGATCACCATCGGCGCGATGGGCGCCCTGCACCTGGTGCAACGGGCGCTGATCGGCCGCGGCGACCGGGTCGCCGTGGAGGCGCCCAGCTACGCCCACACCCTGCAGGCACTGCGGCTCAACGAGGCCCGCCTGGTGCCCGTCCCCTACGCCTGGCCGGGCGGGGCGGCGCGACCGGAGTGGGACCTCCCCGAGTGGCGCCGGGTGCTGAGCGGCGCCGCACCCAGGGTCGCCTACGTGATCCCGGACTTCCACAACCCGACCGGCGCGCTGGTCGGCGAGGAGCAGCGGCGCGAGCTGCTGGCCGCCGCCCGGGCCGCCGGCACGCTGGTGCTCGCCGACGAGACCACCGCCGAGCTGGGCTGGGGCGTCCCCGAGGACACCCCGCTGCCCCGCCCGACCGCCGCGCTGGACCGCTCGGCCCAGGTGGTCACGGTCGGCTCGGCCGGCAAGCTGCTCTGGGGCGGCCTGCGGATCGGCTGGGTGCGGGCCGCGCCGGCGCTGGTGCGCCGACTGGCCACCGAGCGCGTCTACAGCGACGTCGGCGCCCCCGTGCTGGACCAGCTGATCGCCGCCGAGCTGCTGGACGAGCGGCAGCTGCCGGCCGTCCGCGCCCACCAGCTCGCGCGGCTGCGGGACACCGCCGGGGCGCTCACCACCGCCCTGGGCGAGCACCTGCCGCGGTGGCGGTTCGCCGTCCCGCCCGGCGGCCTGTCGTTCTGGGTCTCCACCGGCGCGCTCTCCGGCGCGGCGCTGGCCCGGGCCGGCGAACACGGCGGGGTCCGGATCGCGGCCGGCAACCGGTTCGGCTCGGACGGCGCCTTCGAGCGCCACATCCGGATCCCGCTCAGCGTGCCGGCCGCCGCCGTGCCCGACGCCGTCGAGCGGCTCGCCGCCGTCGCCGCCCGGGCCGCCGAGGGCGGCCGCTGGCACGGCGCCGACGAGAGCCACCCGCTGGCGGTGTGACGCCCCGTCAACTCCCCCGGATCAGCAGTTCGTCTCGGCCCGGCCGCGCCAACCCGTCACCGGGAGCGCGAACTTGGCCACCAGCCGGTCGGTGAACGGCGCCCGGTGCAGTCTGGCCAGCCGCACCGGCGTCTGGCCCCTGCGGACCTCCACCCGGGCGCCGGCCGGCAGCTCCACCGAGCGCCGGCCGTCGCACCAGAGCACCCCGTGCGGCGTCTTGGGCTGCACCTCCACCGCCAGCACCGAGTCCGGCGAGGTCACCAGCGGCCGGGCGAACAGCGCGTGCGCGCTGATCGGCACCATCAGCAGCGCCTCCACCTCCGGCCAGACCACCGGCCCGCCGCCGGAGAACGCGTACGCGGTCGACCCGGTCGGCGTCGCGCAGACCACCCCGTCACAGCCGAAGTTGGAGACCGGACGGCCGTCCACCTCGGTCACCACCTCCAGCATCCGCTCCCGGGCCGCCTTCTCGATCGACGCCTCGTTCAACGCCCAGTCGTGGTGCACCACATCGCCGTTGGTCCGGACGATCACGTCGAGGGTCATCCGCTCCTCGACCTCGTAGTCGGCGTCCACCACCCGCTCGACCACCACCGCCAGGTCGTCCCGCTCCGCCTCGGCGAGGAACCCCACCCGGCCCAGGTTGATGCCGAGCATCGGCAGACCGTGCTCGCGCGCCAGCTCCGCGCCGCGCAGCAGGGTTCCGTCCCCGCCCGCGACCAGGATCAGCTCGCAGCCGTCCGCCGCGCCGGGCCCCCCGGCCACCCGCTCCACGCCGTCCGGCAGGTCCAGGTCGACCGCCTCGGCGGCCAGCAGTCTGATCCGGATCCCCGCCTTCAGCAGACCGTGCACCAGGCCCTCGACACTGCGCAGCGCCGCCTCGCGGCCCGTGTGCGCGATCAAGAACACCGTACGTTCGTCACTCATGCCCGCTGCCCTCTCCCTACGCCGGCCGGGTCGTCCTCGGCCCGGTACGGCCGCGCCACCCAGCATGACGGACCGGACGTCCGCAGAGCAGCCTATCGGGGGCCTTCGGCGACGGCCCGGTCCGCCTCCGCCGGGTCCAGTTGCGGCGCGTCCCGGCGCAGCCAGAGGAAGTACTCGACATTTCCGGACGGACCGGGCAGCGGGCTCGCGGTGACCGCCCGCACGCCCAGCCCCAGCGCCCACGCCTGCCCGGCGACCTGGCGCACCATCTCGGCGCGCAGCTGCGGGCTGCGCACCACCCCGCCGCTGCCGAGGCGCTCCTTGCCGATCTCGAACTGCGGCTTGACCATCAGCACCAGGTCCGCGCCCTCGGCGGCGCAGCCGGCCAGCGCCGGCAGGACCAGGCCCAGCGAGATGAACGAGAGGTCGCCGACCACAAGGTCGACCAGGGTGCCGCCGATCAGCTCGGGGGTCAGCTCGCGCACGTTGGTGCGGTCCATCACGGTGACCCGGTCGTCGCTCTGCAGCGACCAGGCCAGCTGCCCGTAGCCGACGTCCACGGCCAGCACGTGCGCCGCCCCGGCACGCAGCAGCACGTCGGTGAAGCCGCCGGTCGACGCGCCCGCGTCCAGCGCCCGCCGGCCCTCGACGACCAGGCCCTGCGGCACGAACGCCGCGAACGCCCCGGCGAGCTTGTGACCGCCGCGCGAGACGTAGTCGGGGTCGTTCTCGTCCTCGGCCACCACGACCGCCGCCGAGGTCTCCACCTGGGTGGCCGGCTTGGTCGCGGTGGTGCCGCCGACGGTCACCCGGCCTGCCGCGATCAGCTCGGAGGCGTGCTCCCGGGACCGGGCCAGCTTGCGGCGGACCAGCTCCGCGTCGAGTCGGCGTCGTGCCACTGCCACTGGTGTTTCAGCTCCTACAGGTGGTTCGTCGCCCGGTCGGTCCGGGCCGCTCCCGGTCAGTCCCGGTCGAGAGCGGCCAGCGTGTCGGCGAGCCGCTGGTGAACATCTTCGTACACCGGGACGTGCGCATCGGTCGGCACCCCGTCCAGCGCCTCCAGCCGGGCCAGGCCGGCATCCACCGCCGGGTGGCCGGTGGGGGCCAGGTCGACGCCGAGCGGCGCCGGCTCGTCGGTCGGCACGGCGGAGGGCACGGCGGTCGGCACGGCGGAGGGCACGGCGGTCGGCACGGCGGAGGAGGAGAGCGGTGCGGACGCGGCCGCGGACCCGGGATCCGTCGCGGACACGGAGTCCCGACCGGCGCCGGAAGCGGACCCGGGAAGGGGTACGGAAGCGGAAACGGGATCAGGGACCGGAACGGCGACGGGCACCGGACCGGCGTCGGGCTCAGGCATCGGGCTCGGGCTTCTTCGTGGTCGTGGTCCGACGGACGGTCGTCTTCCGGGTCGCCGTCCGCTTGACGGGCGGCTCCTGACCGGAGGGCTGCTTCGCCTCCCCCGGCTGCGCCTTCTTCGCGGTCGAGGTCCGCTTGACCGCCGTCTTCTTCACCGCCGTCTTCCTGGCGGCGGCCTTCTTCGCGACGGGCAGCTTGTCCCCGGCCCCGGCCGCCGTCTTCTTCGCGGCCGTCTTCTTGGCAGCCGCCTTCTTCGCGGCCGCCTTCTTCACCGCCGGCGCCTGGGCCGCGGGCTTCCCGGCAGCGGCCTTCTTCGCCGGCGCCTGGGCGGACTTCTCCTCGGCGCCCTGTGCGGGAGCTGCGGGCTTCGGCGCGGCGGACGTCCCCGCAGTGGCCACCCGGGTCGGCGGCACCGGCGGGTCAACCTCCACCGGCTCGTCGACCGCTATCCGCTCGGACCCTGCCGACCCGCCCGCCGAAGCCGGGCCGCCGGCGGCCGACCGGTCGGCCGGTGACACCTCCTCGTCCTCCCAGCCGTTCTCGAACAGCCCCCCGGCCCGCGGCGCGGGCGCGGGTCCGGGCTCCGGCTGCCGGGGCGCGCCGTCCTCGTCGACCTCGCGCAGCTTGCTCTCCAGGTAGGCCAGCACCACGCCGACCTTGGTCACCTGGTCGCCGACCTTCTCGAAGACCTTCTCCACCTCGCCGCGCGCCACGCCGACCGCCAGGTCCACCCCGGCCCGGCCGGCGGTCACCGCCTCGCCCGCCAGCGTCTGCAACGACCGCGCGGACGGCGGGAACTGCCCGCCGAGCCGGCGCTCGACGTCGGCGACGTCGATCCCGCCCTTCTCCAGCAGACCGGCCGCCGTCCCGACGACCCGCTTGCCGACCTCCTCCACCAGTACGGCGGCGGCCTCCACCGCTCCTCGCACCGTCTTCGGCAGCATCCGGGTGCCTCCCATTCGCCTGCGCGCATCGCGTCGTCGCCGTCGGTGCCCGGGCGAATCCGGGCATCCCACCGACGACGCTACCGCCAAAACCCGCCTGCGGTACCGTGGCCCGGCAGTCACCCGCCGCCGTACCCGGCCCGTACAGGGGAGTGGATCCGCCACCATGGCCAACGCCGAGGAGTGCCGCGAGGCGCTGGAACAGCTCAGCCGGAACATCGGCACGTCCACCGGGGACGTCCGCAAGGCCGCCGACCTGGACCGTTCGCTGAGCTGCCGGATCACCGACCTCGACCTGACCTTCACCGGGCGCCTGCGCGGCGGGAGCATCCAGGACCTCCGGGAGGCGCCCGGCACCCCCGCCGAAAAAGCCGACATACGACTCACCATGTCGAGCGACGACCTGCTGGCGCTCGTCGGCGGCCGGCTCGCCTTCGCCTCCGCCTGGGCGGGCGGCCGGGTCAAGCTGGAGGCCGGCTTCCGCGACCTGCTGCGGCTGCGCACCCTGCTCTGACCACGGGCCGCCCGGCCGACCGGGCGATCTCCGGACCCGGGCCGGGCCCCCGCCCCGGGCCGGCCCCCGGGCGGGGGCCGCGCCGGGGCAGCGGGGGGGCTAGCCCCGCTCGG
>NZ_JBWKAW010000035.1:0-100373 GCF_056437345.1 Kitasatospora sp. NPDC042419 | reverse complement strand
TGGTACTGCAGGGGGGACCCTGTGGGAGAGTAGGACGCCGCCGAACAATCATTCACAAAGAACCCCCGTCCGGGATCCGGACGGGGGTTCTTTGCATTTCCGGGACTCGGTCGCGCGCTTTCCCCGACCGTGATATCAAATCTCCGTGCAGTCATTCATGGATGGTGATGCGGCCACGTGGGCGGACGAGGTGCTGGAAGGCCCCCAGTGGTCCGTGCCCGGGCTGGAGGTGTCGCGGCGCGGCCGCTTTCCCCTCGCCGTCGAGCGGTACACGACCAACATGGTCAGCCGACTCGTGCCCGGCGTCACGACGGTGACCCCGCACGCGCGGTACTACGCCCTGCACGCGCTGGTCGCCGATGAGATCGCCCGTCGGCGGCTGTCGGTCCGCGAGGCGCAGCAACTGCTGCGCCGCTGCGAGGTCGTCCTGGCGGCGGTCTCGTCCCGTCATCGGCACGAGACCGCCGGAATCGGGCTGGCACACGGCGAGCAGGCCCTCGGTGCCCGCGCCCTGCTGCGCGGGGGATCGGTCGACATCGCCGCCGCCGCGGAGCGCGGCGTCTACACCCCGAGTGCCTGGGGGTTCTGGGGCCCGTACTCCGGACCCGCGCGCGAGCTGGGGATCATGGCCGCCGGGTCGCGGCTGCCCTCGGTTGGGGCACGCTGCGACATGGCCGCGATCCGTGCCGGACTCGAACCCGTGCTGGAACTCGCCGGCGAGGACGAGGTCGCATGGGAGCGGCTGGAAGGACAGGCCGACGTTCTGTGCCCCTGCCGGGGCGGGCAGCAGCCGGACGGCCGGTGGCTGGCGCGTCTGCTGTGCGCCCCGACCGCGGAGGACGGGCCGGACGGGCCCGACAGCACGCGCCGCGAGACGATCCGGCTGCTCGCCCAGGTGATGACCGATCACCGGATCAAGTCCGTGGAACGGGACCTCCCGGCGGTCCTGACCTTCGGGCCGTACCTGGAGGAGCATCCCCGGCTCGCGGATCTCGGCGTCACGCCCGCCTGGCGGGGACTGGTGCTGCGCACCTACTCGGTCGGTGCGTGGCGGCGGCTGTGGTCCTGGCTGGTGGGCGAGGTCCGCGGTCTGATGCCGGAGGGTGACCTGCGCGACCGGGTCGCCGAGGCGGTCGGTGACCGGGGCGGCCTGACGGTCCGGGAGTTCCGTGCGGCGCTGCCCCCGACCCTCGACGCATCCGGGTTCCCGGCCCCGGCGGAGACGCAGTGGCGCGGCCTCGGTCTCCCGGTGCTGCTGAGGGAGCTGGGTGTCCTCGCCATCGGCGGGCGCAGGGCGGAGGAGCTCACGGGCCGCCAGGCCAGGGCGTTCCACGGGCCGGACCGGGAGAGCCGCCGCGAACTGTATCCGCTGTGGTTCGCCCGCTACCTCGACGACCGCGGCGACCAGCGGCTGGACCGCTTCGCCCCCGACCTCGCGTCCCTCCTGCTGCGGCGGGCCCGGCGGGTGGCCCTGGACAAGGCGCGGCGAGGGGAGGACGGGACGCTCTGGATCCCGTCGAAGCTGCAGGAACGGGACGGGCTCCTCTTCAAGGTCGGCGAGGAGGGCGACAGCGACGTGGGCCTGAGGCTGAACCGCCTCACCACGGTGCTCGCCGGGTGCGGGGTGCTGACGACGGACGACGCGGGCCTGTGGAGCGTCACGGACGAAGGGAAGGCGCTCTGTGCCTGACACCTCGGAACAGGGCGGGGTGATCGCTCGGACGTTCGCCTCCCCGCTCCAGCTCTTCGTGGAGGAGCTTCGGCACACGGGGCAGCAGGCCGAGGAGGCACTGCTGCTCAGCTACACCGCCGACCTCGGGTTCCTGGAGCGCTTCGCGCTGGGACCCGTCCAGGCGGCCGGAGCGCGACTCACGGTCGTCGGCGACGCCCACCAGTCGCATCCGGATCCGCGAGCCGTCCTCAGCGCGGGGATCCGGTACACCCACGGACTGGCCGCGTGCGCCGGTGCCTTCCACCCGAAGCTGGTCGTCCTGGCCGGGCCGGAGCGCGCGACGGTGGCGATCGGCTCCGGCAACGCGACGCTCGCCGGCTGGCAGTCCAACAGCGAGCTGTGGACGGTGCTGAGGGCGGACGGGACACGCACCCCCGCGCTGTTCGGCGGACTCGCGGGCTGGCTGCGCCGCCTGCCCGCGGTCGTGGGGGTCGGACGCGGCGCGGCTGACGGCCTGGAGCGCACGGCCGACCTCCTGGAACAGCACGTCCGCACGGGCGCTCCCGCCGCCGTCGACGCGACGTTCGTCTCCGGCCTGGAGACGCCGATCCTCGAACAACTGCCGCACGGTCCGGTCGACGAGCTCATCGTCTCCGCGCCGTTCCACGACGGTGGCGCCCGTGCGCTGACCCGGCTCGTGAAGCGACTCGACCCCGGGAGGCTCGTGGTCTGCTACCAGCCCGGTCACACCGTGCTGGACGGCCCCGCGGTGGAGAGCGTCCTGCGGCGCACGGGCGGCGAACTGCGCATCGACGACGAACGCGAACGCCACCGGCACGGCAAGCTCGTCGAATGGGCGGTCGACGGCCGGCGCTGGGCGCTCACCGGCAGCCCGAACCTGACGCATGCGGCCATGCTGCTCACGACCGGCGGGGGCGGCAACTGCGAGATCGGCGTCGTCGCTCCGCTCACCGGGACGCTCGCTCCCAGCGGCGTCCCGGGAGACACCGCCGTCATTCGCGACGTCCGGCCGCCACGGTCGGACAGCGGCACCCGACGGCCGGCTCCGGTGCTGCTCGGCGCGGTACTCGCACCGGAAGGGCTCGCCGTCCAGCTGAGCCGCAAGGCGGAGTCGGCCGTGACGCTGGAACTCTCGTACCGTGACAGCGACCCGGACGAGCTGAGCGCCTGGAAGCCCTTGGGGCAGGTGCCGGCCGGCGCCCAGGAGCACCTGTTCGGCGGGGACGGCACGGCGGCGGAGGGCGGCAGCCGTGTCCGTGCGGTGGGTCCTGACGGTCCGGGTGGCGTGGTGTTCGTCACGGACCCCGTCCGGACCAGGCGCAGGCCCGGCGGGTCGGTCAAGCGGGCGCCCACGACCACGCCGGACGAGCTGTTCACCGATCCGCAGCTCGCGGAGCAGTTCGCACGCTCCCTCGTCGACCTGCGGACATCGGGCGCGTCGATCCCCGCCGCGGCGACGGGCCGCGCAGGCTCGGCCGTGGTCGCCCTCGCCACCCCGGTGCACACCGGATGGCAGGCCTACCTGGACAGCGAGCAGGCCCGCCTCGGCCTGCCCCTCGTGAACTTCGCGCTGGGGCTGCCGCTTCCGGAGGCCGGGCGTGCCGACGAGTCAGCGGGGCCGGTCCCGGTCCCGGCCTGGTACGAGGACTACTCCGGCACGGAGGAGGCGGGCCTGGACGACGACACGGTGGAGGCCGTCGACGGCGGGGAGGCGCCGCCGGACTGGTCGGTGCCGGACCTCTCGGAACAGCGCCAACGCACGCGGCGGCGCTACCAGCTCTGGGCGGACCGGCTGGTGAAGGGGACTCCCCGGCCGGAGGACCCGGTCAGGCGGCTCGCCGTACTGCGCCTGGTGATCTGCGCGGTGGGCGGTCGGGCGTGGCCCGCGCGCGACCGGTCGTGGATCCCCCTGCTCGCCGGTGCCGTCGGCGAGTTCGCCGGAAAGGAGTTCCCGGAGGAGGCGTCGGCGGCGGCGGGCAGCCTGGCCGCGGTCGCGCTGTCGGTGCTCCACTCCGAGGTCGCGGGCGGCGAGCACGACGAGGAGACGCTGACCTACCGGCGGGTGAGCCGGGAGGCCAGCCACCTGCTGGTCGACGCGGAGCCCGAGCGCATCGCGGAGTACACCCGTCCGATCGCCAGGGCCTTCGCCGGGGCGGTGCACCCGGAGACGGTGCTCGACCTGTGCGACCGTCTCGTCCAGGGGGACACCGCGGCGGACGCGGTGGACCGGCTGACGGCCCGGGGACGCCAGGCCCACCGGCGTACCGCGGACCTGGTGGAGGTCCGGGGCAGGTTCGGCAACCCCTCGAACATCGCACTCGAAGCGGTGCGCCTCGCCGACACCGACGGCCCGTTCGGGGCGTGGGCGATCGACGCCGGGGGCCGGTGGGCGTTCGTCGTGTGGCACGCGCCGGACCTCGCCGAGATCTCCTGCGCGGGGGTGGACAAGCCACTGCGCTGGCGGCACTTCCGGTTGACGGGCATCGCGACACCCGGCTCGCTGCTGGCCGAGGGAGGGCTGTCGAACCGCTACCGGGTCGACCACGGGCCGCAGAACCGGCCGTTCCCGCTCGCCGGGGAGTTGCTGTCGCGGCTCGGTCTGGACGAGCCGCACCCGTAGCCGCTCCGCCGCTTCCGCCGCCGTGACCGAACCGCTCGCCCCGGCCGAACCGCTCGCCCCGGTCTCGACGGCCGCGGGCCCCGTACCGGGGGGTGGCCGGTGCGGGGCCGACGCGGCCCCCCGGGGCGCCGGGGGATCAGGCGTAGATGTGGGCGTAGAGGTCCTGGATCTGGGCGGTGGTGGGGACGGCGGGGTTGTTGGCGGGGGAGCCGGACGCCAGGGCCTGCTCGGCCATGAGGGGTGTCAGGCGGGTCCAGGCGTCCCGGTCGATGCCGTAGGTGCGGGGCGTGGGGACGTCCAGGTCGTGGCAGAGGCCGCGGAGTGCGTCGACGAGCTTGTCGGCGGCCGCGTCGTCGGGGTCCTGGTCGGTCGCGGCGCCCAGGGCGCGGGCGCAGTCGGCGTACCGGCCGGGTGCCGCGTGCACGGAGAAGGCGGTCACCGCGGGGAACAGCATCGCGTTCGACAGGCCGTGGGCGACGTGGAAGTGGGCGCCGATCGGGCGGCTCATGCCGTGCACGAGGGCGACGCTGGAGTTCGAGAAGGCGATGCCGGCCTGGGTCGCGGCGAGCATCATGGCCTCGCGGGCCGCGGTGTCGGAGCCGTCCGCGTAGGCGCGGCGCAGGTGGCGGCCGATGGTGCCGATCGCGGTGAGGGCGAGGCCGTCGGAGAAGGGGTTGGCCTTGCGGCTCACGTACGCCTCGACGGCGTGGGTGAGTGCGTCGATGCCGGTGTCGGCGGTCAGCCGGGGCGGCATCGACAGGGTCAGGTCGACGTCGACCACGGCGGCGAGCGGCAGGAACGCCGGGCCCAGGCAGAGCATCTTCTCGTCCGTGCCGCTGTCGGTGATGACGGTGAACTGGGTCGCCTCCGACCCGCTGCCGGCGGTGGTGGGGACCGCGATCACCGGCAGCGCCGGTCCGAGGTTGACCCGCGGCGCCTTGTAGTCGCGCATGTGACCGCCCTGCACGCCCAGGAGGGCGAGGGCCTTGGCGCTGTCCATCGGGCTGCCGCCGCCGAACCCGATGACCGAGTCCGCCCCGTGGTCGTGCAGCGCCCGCAGGCCCGGGGCCAGCGAGTCGGTCGTCGGGTCGGGCACGGTGTCGGAGAACAGCCGCGGGTGCAGCCCGGCCTTGAGCAGCGTCGCCGTCAGGCGTTCCGCCGCGCCGCTGCCGACCAGGTACGCGTCCGTGACGAGGAGCGGGCGGCTCAGCCCCAGCCCCTTGATGACGTCGCCCAACTCGTCGGCGGCGCCGGGGCCGACGCGCATGATCCGCGGCAGGGACAGGCTGGCAACCATGGGGGAACCTCTCGACGGTGGGAGGAACGGTGGCCAGGTGCGCCGGCCGGGAAGGTTCGACTCTGACGCCCGCGGGGGCGTGCGTTCAAGCGCCAATCGTGCAGACGGGGTGTGCGGGAATGCAGATACGCTGCTCCCGTGCGCTCCCGTTCCCGCCCGGCCGGCGACGATCCGGCTCCGGCCTCGGTTCCGGCTCGGGCTCAGGTTCCGGCTCCGGCCTCGGCTCGGGCTCAGGTGCCGGCTCCGTGGGCGGACCGCGGCGGCCTCGATCCGCGCAGGCTCCGCGCGGACGATCTGCGCTACCTGCTCGCGGTCGCCCGCACGGGGCGGCTGGTGACGGCCGCCGACGCGCTCGGCGTGGACCACACCACGGTGTCCCGCCGCATCGGCGCGCTGGAGAAGAGCCTCGGTGTGCGGCTGATGGAACGCGGCACCGAGGGCTGGGCCCTGACGGAGGCCGGGAAGGCCGTCTGCGAGAGCGCCCACGCGATCGAGGACGCGCTCGTCCGCGTCGTCGACGCGGTGTCCGGGCAGGACGCGCCGTCCCTCCACGGCACCGTCCGGGTGAGTGCTCCGGACGGGTTCGGCACCGTCTTCGCCACACCGGCGCTGGCCCGGGTGCGCCGGCGCCACCCCCGGCTGCACGTGGAACTCATCACGGCGACACGTCAGTTGAACCTGCGTCCGGCGGGCTTCGACCTCGCCCTGACCATCGGGAGGCCGCCGAGGAGCCGACTGGTGACCGAGCACCTCACCGACTACGCGCTGGGGCTGTACGCCGGCGACGAGTACCTCGCGCGGTGCGGGCCGCCCGGCACGGTCGCCGACCTGCGGGAGCATCCGCTGGTCTTCTACATCGAGTCGATGCTCCAGGTCGGCGACCTCGACATCGAGCGCCATCTGCCGGGCATCACACCCGCGTTCTCCTCCACGAACGTCTTCGCCCAGCTAGAAGCCACCCGGCTGGGGGCGGGTGTCGGCGTGCTGCCGGCCTTCCTCGCGGATCGGGCCGGGTTGCGGCGGCTGCTGGCCGAGGAGGTGGACATCCGGCTGCCGATCACGCTGGCCGTGCGGCGGGAGGCGGTGACCCATCCCGCCGTACGGGCCGTGCGCGACGCCCTGCACCACGAAGTCGCCGAGCGCACCGCCGAGCTGCTCCCGGGGGAGCGGGCGTCCGGCCTCGGCGGTGCGCGCGTGCCGCCGTCGTGAGAGGGCGCGTCTGACGGGTGGCCGGCCCGCCCCCGGGCGGCGGCGGGCCGCCCGGCTCAGGCGCCGACGGCCGCCCTGGCCACCAGCAGGTCGGCGAGGCCGCCGACGGTGGGGTGGTCGAAGAGGTCGCGGACGGTGATCCGGACCGGCGCCCCGCGGTTGATCCGGGCGACCACCCGCGCGGCGAGCAGCGAGTGGCCGCCCACGGTGAAGAAGCTCTCGTCGTCGCCGAACTCCTCGTGCCCGAGGGCCTGGCTCCAGACGCCGCGGACGTTCCCGTGCTGCTCGTGCCAGAGGGCGCCCTTCGCCGACGCGCCGTCCCCGGCGCCCTGTTCGTCCGGAACGCCCTGCTCATCCGGCTGGTGCTGGTTCATTCTCGTGTGCCCCCTGATCCTTCTGTGGTGTACGCCACAATCCCCAGAGCCACCTCAACGTGACATCTGATGTGTGACATTTTATAGCTCTGGAGGTGGCCGATGCATGCCACGCAAGGCGTCGGGATTCCCCTGACGCAACAGCAGGAGACGGTCTGGAAGGCGCAGTTGATGGCGCCCACGGGCGACTCGTACCACATCCCGCTGGCCTTCCGGCTGACCGGACCGATCGATCCCCAGGCCCTCGACCAGGCACTTCTGCACGTGGTCGGGCGCCACCCGGTCCTGCGGACCACCATCGCCGAAGGGGGCGCCGAAGGGGGTGGCGAAGGTCGGGACGATGGGCCGCTCCAGTTCGTCCAGCCGCCGCCGGCCACGGTGCTGACCGTCCATCGGACGGCCGCGGACCGGGCGCCCGGGCTGCTCGCCGAGACCGCGGCCCTGCCGTTCGACCCGGCCGCGCCGCTGCGCCTGGCCGCCCACCTGTACCGCTGGGCACCCGACGAGGCCCTGCTGCTGCTGGTCTTCGACCACGTCGCGGTGGACGCGCCCTCGGTGGCCATGCTGCTGACCGAGCTCTCCCGCTTCTGCGCCGGGCCCCCGACGGGCACCGAACAGCGGCCGGAGGAGGACTACTTCGCCTACGCGCTGGAGCAGCGCGAGCGCTTCGCCGACCCCGACGCCGAGACCGCCGCCGGGGCCGCGTTCTGGGCGTCGCGGGCCACCGGACTGGACACCGGCACCCCGCCCCGGACCGGCGCCGAGGCCGACGGACCGGCCGGCGAGCTGGCGTTCGACCTGCCCGACGACCTCGCACCGGCGCTGACGGCCACCGGCGGCTCCCTCTTCACCGTGCTGATGGCCGCCTACTGCCTGACGCTGCGCCACCTCTCCACGGACGCAGACGTGTTGGTCGCCTACCCGGCCATCGACCCGTGGCGCGAGGAGTACGAGGACGCGATCGGCCTCTTCACCGACATGCTGCTGCTGCGCGCCCCCGCCCCGGACGCGCACAGCCTCTCCGGCTACGCCGCCGAGGTCCGCGAGGAACTGCTGGCCGGCCTGGAGCACCAAGGGGCGCCGCTGGCCGGGATGCACCAGGCGCTGCGGACGGCGGGCGCCGCCGTCCGGGCGATGCTGTCCGTTCACGACGTGGGCGCCGAGCAGCTCGCCCTGCCCGGGATCGCCGTGGAACGGGTGCCGATCCACCCCCGGACGGGCAAGATCGACCTCCTGCTGGCCGTCGAGGTGGCCGGCGAGCGGGCGAGGGCCCGCCTCCAGTACCGCAGGGACCGCCACACCGACGAGCAGGCGCGGACCGTCGCGGCGGCCTTCCGGCTGGTCCTCGGGGCGCTGACCGGGATCGCGGCCGGCGTGGACCCGCCCGCCGCCGCGGTGGAACTGCTGCCGGAGGCCGAGCGGGAGCGGGTGCTCGCGCTGGCCCACGGCGCGCCGGCCGCCCCGTTCGTCCCGGTGACCAGGTCGTTCCTGGAGCACGCCCGCAACTCGCCGCTGAGCCCCGCCGTCCTGGCCGGCGGTGAACTGCTCGACTACGGGACCCTCGAACGCGCTTCGGCCGGGATCGCCGCCCGACTGCGGGCGCTCGGGCTGCCGCGCGGCAGCACCGTCGCGCTCTGCGTGCCCCGCTCCGCCGGGTACGTCACGGCCGCCCTCGGAGTGCTGCGCAGCGGGCACGCCTTCCTGCCGGTCGACCCCGAACTGCCCCGTACCAGGCTGGGGTTCGTCCTCACCGACGCCGAGGCCGTGGCCGTGGTGGTGCCGACGGCGAAGGACGCCGAGCCGGCCGGTGGGCGGCTGCCGGTGCTGGCCCTCGACGAGCCCGGCGACGGCGTGGAGCCCACCGGCGGTGCGGTGCCGACCGGCGATGCCGAACGGCCGGGCGGTGTCCGGGAGTCGGACGGCGGCGGCGAGTCGGACGGTGCCGCGGAGTGGGGCGGCACCGAGGAACCGGGCCCCGACGACGCCGCGTACGTGATCACCACCTCGGGCAGCACCGGCCTGCCCAAGTCCGTCCGGGTGCCGCACCGCGCGCTGGCCAACAACCTGCGCTGGAAGGCGGACGAGTTCGGGTTCACGGCCGCCGACCGGTTCCACTTCAAGACCCCGCCGGTCTTCGACGCCTCGGTGTGGGAGTACCTCGCCCCGCTGACCGTCGGCGCCTCGATGGTCGTCGCCCCGGCGTGGGCGCACCGCGATCCGGCCGCGCTCGCCGCCGAACTCACCGAGGAGGCCGTCACCGTCGTCCAGTTCGTCCCGACCCTGCTCAAGGCGCTGCTCGCGGAGACCGCTCCGGCGGCCGGCGAGAGCCGGGTGCGGTGGGTGTTCAGCGGCGGCGAGGCCCTGGACTCGGGGGTCGCCGAGCGGGCGGCCCGCTGGTTCGGCGCGCCGGTGGTCAACCTCTACGGGCCGGCCGAGACCGCCATCGACGTCACCTCGTACGCCGTCGCCGGCCCGCAGAACGGGGCCTCGCAGAACGCCGGCTCGCGGAACGCCGGCTCGCAGAACGCGGCTTCGCAGGACGACGGCTCGCACGCCGTCGCCGCCGACGGGCCCGCCGGACGGGTCCCGATCGGTCGGCCCGCCGCCGGCGCGCAGGTCCACGTCCTCGGCCGGGGCGGCCAGTTGCTGCCCGCCGGGGTGCCGGGGGAGCTGTGGATCGGCGGCGTGCCGCTGTCGCTCGGCTATGTGAACCGCCGCGAGCTCACCGAGGAGCGCTTCCGCCCGCACCCCTTCGACCCCGACCCGCGGGCTCGGCTCTACCGCACCGGCGACCTCGGCGTCCGGCGTCCGGACGGCACCCTGGAGTTCCTCGGCCGGGTCGACGGACAGGTCAAGCTGCGCGGCATCCGGCTGGAGCTGGACGAGATCCGCGCGGTGGCGCTCGCCCACCCGGAGGTCAGGGACGCGGTGGCCCGGCTGGTCGCGACCGGCCGGGAGGAGGTGCTGGCGCTCTACTTCCTCGGCGAGCGGCCCGACACCCGCGAGCGCCTGCGCGCCCACCTCGCCGAGCGGCTGCCCGCCGCGCTGCGCCCGGGCCCGCTGATCCCGCTGGACGCGTTCCCGCTCACCGGCAGCGGCAAGGTCGACGTCCGGGCGCTGCCCGCCCCGCCGCCGACCGCCCCGCCGGGCCCGGCCGACCTGCCGCGTTCCGAGACCGAACGCCGGATCGCCGCCCGCTGGGCCGAGGCGCTCGGCACCGGCCGGGAGCAGGTGCCCAGGGACGTCAGTCTGTTCGAGATGGGCGGCACCTCGCTCACCCTCATCCGGTTCCACCGCCTGCTCCGCACGGAGTTCGGCACCGCACTGCCGATCACCGATCTGTTCTCCTCCCCCACCGTCGCCGCCGTCGCCCAGGCGCTGAAGACCGCCGGCCAGCACGAAGGAGCGTCATGACCGAGCACGCGAACGGCCGGCCACAGCCCGGCACCGACCACGACCCCGGCCGGGGCCCCGACCAGGCGGTGGCGATCGTCGGCCTGGCCTGCCGCTTCCCCGGTGCCCGCGACCTGGAGGAGTACCGGGAGCTGCTGCTGCGCGACGCCGGCGCCGTCCGCCGGTTCGGCGGGGACGCCGAGAAGGCCCGGCAGGACGCCGACCCCCGGTACGTCCCGGTCGGCGGCGAACTCGCGGACGTCGACCTCTTCGACGCGGAGTACTTCGGCATCGCGCCCGCCGAGGCCGCCGCGCTGGACCCGCAGCAGCGGCTGCTGCTCCAGGAGTCGGTGCACGCCCTGGAGCACGCGGGGCGCGGCGGCGGTACGGGCCTCGGCCGGGTCGGCGTGTTCGCCGGCAGCGGCGACAACCGCTACGGCACGCTGCTCGACGCCGCCGGCGTGGAGCCCACCCCGGGCAGCGGCGCCGCCGCGCTGCCGCTCCGGGTCTCCTACCACCTCGGGCTGACCGGGCCCAGCGTGTTCGTCGCCAGCCTCTGCTCCACCGCGCTCACCGCCCTCCACCTGGCCCGGCGCAGCCTGCTGGCCGGCGACTGCGACGCGGCGCTGGTCGGCGCGGTCACCGTGGCGCTGCCGCACGAGCGCGGCTACCTGGCGGTCGACGGCGGGGTGCTGTCGCCCAGCGGCGCCTGCCGTCCCTTCGACCGGCGGGCCGACGGCACGGTGCCCGGGAGCGGTGTCGGCGTGGTGGTGCTCAAGCGGCTGGCCGACGCCCTGCGCGACGGCGACACCGTGCACGCCGTGCTGCGCGGCTCCGCGCTCAACAACGACGGCGCCGCCCGGCTCAGCTTCGCCGCGCCCAGCGTGGACGGGCAGCGGGACGTCCTGCTGGCCGCCTGGGCGGAGTCCGGGGTGGACCCCGCGACGATCGGCTACCTGGAGGCGCACGGCACGGGCACCCCGCTCGGCGACCCGGTCGAGCTCGCCGCCCTGCTGGCCGCGCGCCGCCGGCTCGGCGTCACCGCTCCCTGCTCGGTGGGCAGCGCCAAGGCCGCGTTCGGCCACCTGGACGCGGCGGCCGGCATGGCCGGGCTGATCCGGGCGGTCCTCGCGGTCCGTGACGCGGTGGTGCCGGGCACCGCCGGGCACGGCGAGACCACCACGGCCGTCGACCTCGCGGGCAGCGGCCTGCACGTCCCGTCCACCGCTGCGCCCTGGCCCGCCGCGGACGGGCCGCGCCGGGCCGCGGTGACCGCGCTCGGCGTGGGCGGCACCAACGCCCACGTCGTGCTGGAGCAGCCGCCCGCCGTCGCGGCCGGACCGGCCGGTGACGGGCCGCAGATCCTGCCGCTCTCCGCCCGTTCGCTCTGGTCCTTCGAGCAGTCGTACGCCGATGTGCGGGCCCTGCTCGCCGAGGGCGGCGCCGACCCGGCCGCGCTGGCCCGGTCCCTCCAGGACGGCCGGGCCCCCGGCCCGCTGCGCCGCGCCTGGACCGCAGCCGGGCCGGCAGGGCTGTCCGCGGCTCTGGCCGACGGCCCCGCCACTCCCGCCGACGGCGCCCTGGTCCTCGGCCTGGCCGACGACGCGCCGGGCGAGGACGCGCCGGGCATCGACGTGCCGGCCAAGGCCGCGCCGGCCGTCGACGTACCGGCCGAGGCCGCACCTTCCGGCAGCGCCCCGGCCGGTGCCCTGCCGGCTGCCCCGCTGTCTGCCCCGCTCGACGCCTCGCTCGACGCCCGCGCCGGTGACGACCCGGCGGCCGACGGCTTCGCCTGGCGGCTCGCCGCACTGCGGGCGCTCGCCGCCCTCGGCGTCGAGCCCGCCGCCCTGGCCGCCTCCGGCGTGGGCGAGTTCGCCGCCCTGGCCTTCGGCGGGGTGCTCGACCCGGACGTCGCCCGGCGCTGCGCCGGGCACCACGCCAGGGCGGTGGCCGCCGCCCGCCCGGGCGGCGACCTCAGCGCCTGCGAGCGGGCGATGGCCGCGCTGGAGTCGGAGCTGTCCGGCGTCGAGCCGGGCCTGCTCCGGGTCGAGGTCCGCTCGGCCCTGGGCATCGTGCTGCCGGCCGGTACGGCGCCGTCGCCGACGCACCTGCTGGAGGTCACCGCCTCGGCCGTCCTCGGCGGGGAGCCGGTCCCGTTGCCGTCCGAGGCCCGCGTGGTGGTCCCGGCCGACGCCGGGGAACCGTGGCTGCGGCTGGTCGCGGACTGCTGGGAGCGCGGCGCGGAGCTCCGCTGGGAGCTGCTGCGCGGCGCCGGCGGCGGGCGCACGGCCGCGCCGCCGTACCCGTTCCGGCCGGTGCGGCACTGGCACCCGGCGGTTCCGGACGGCCGGGTGGAGCGCCCGCCGGTGGCGGAGGCCGCCGCCGGCACCGCGGAGGCGCAGCCGGGGGTGAGCACCCTGGAGGCCGTCCGGGCCATCTGGTGCGAGGTGCTGGGCCTGCCCGAGGTCGCCCCGGAGGACGACTTCTTCGTGCTCGGCGGCCACTCCATCCTGGCCGCCCAGGTGCTGGCCCGGATCCGGCAGTCGTACGGCGTGCGGATCCCGCTGGGCGACCTGCTGGACGCGGAGACGGCCGCGGGGACGGCGGCGCTGATCGACGCCGAGCTGGCGTCCGCGCGCCTGTACCGGACGCTGGTCGGCGTCGCGTCGGACGGGGGCCCGGACGGGCGCGCCCCGGAGAACGGTTTCACGGACGAGTGGGAAGAGGTCGAGCTGTGACGGTGCAGGACGTCCTGGAGGAACTCGCCGGACGCGGGGCCAGGCTGGCCCTCGCCGAGGACCGGCTGGCGCTGTCCGCCCCGGAGGGCGCGCTGGACCCGGAGCTCACCGCCCGGGTGCGTCAGCACCGTGAGGCGATCGTGCAGTTCCTGCGCGAGCGCGCCGAGGAGGAGGCGCGCCGGCAGGTGCGGTTCGGCCGGGCGGACCGCACCGCCGAGCTGCCCGCCACCTACGCGCAGCAGCGGCTCTGGCTGGTCGAGCAGCTCGGCACCGAGGTGCCGGTCTACAACATGTACTTCGCGACGGAGCTGACCGGAACGCTCGACGAGGCGGCGCTGCGCTGGGCCGTCGACCGCCTGATGGAGCGGCACGAGGTGCTGCGCACCGCCCTGCGGGAGAGCCCGGCCGGGCTGCTGCAGGACGTCGCGGCGCAGTGCCCGACGCCGTTCACCGTCTTCGAGGCGAACGGCGCCGAGGAGGAGGAGCGGCTGATCCGGGAGGTCACCGAGACCAGGTTCGACCTGGCCGCGGCGCCCCTGATCCGCTTCGACCTGATCCGCTGCGAGGCCGGCCGGTGGATCCTGGTGATCACCCAGCACCACGTGATCTCCGACGGCTGGTCCACCGGCGTGATCCGCTCCGAGCTCTCGGAGCTGTACGCGGCCCGGATCGCCGGCCACGCCGCCGACCTGCCCGAAACCACCGTGCAGTACGCCGACTTCGCGGTCTGGGAGCGCGAGTGGCTGGGGACCGAACTGGCCGAGCGCCAGCGCCGGTTCTGGCGCGAACGGCTGGCGGACCTGCCGCCGCTGGTCGACCTCGCGCCGGCCCGCACCCGGGAGGCCGTGCAGAGCTTCCGGGGCGACTCGCTGGACTTCCGGCTGGGCCCCGAGGCGAACGCCGCGCTGGAGCTGCTCTGCTCCTCGGCCGCCGCGACGCCGTACAGCGTCTTCATGGGCGTGTTCACCGTGCTCCTGGCGCGGGTCTCCCGCTCGGGCGACATCGCGGTGGGGAGCCCGCTGGCGAACCGGCCGTACCCCGCGCTGGAGCGCACCCTCGGGCTGTTCTTCAACTCGATCACCGTCCGAACGGTGATCGACGAGACCCGGAGCGTGCGGGACTTCCTGGCCGGGGTGCGGCGTGAGGCCTTCGACGCCTTCGCCCACCAGGACCTGCCGTTCGACCAGGTCGTCCAGGCGGTGGCGCCGGAACGCAGCAGCTCGCACTCGCCGGTGTTCCAGTCGATCTTCATCTACCAGAGCTACCCGGACACCGACCTCGACCTGCCCGGCGTGCGCTCCGGCACCGCCCCCGAACCGGTGTACGCGGCCCAGTACGACCTGATGCTGAAGCTGCGCCAGGAGGGCGAGGGCTTCCTCGGCCAGCTCATCTACAGCACCACGCTGTTCGAGGAGGCCCAGGCCCGCCGGCTGGTCGTCTGGTTCGAGCGCCTGCTGGTCGCCATGGCCGGCGACCTCGACCGACCGGTCGGCGAGCTGTCGCTGGTCGGCCCGGAGGACGTCGCCCGGCAGGCCGGCCAGGACGCCGCGGCGGAGCTGCCGGTGGCGGCCGTGCCCGTGCACCGGCTGGTGCTGGAGCGGCTGGCCGAGCTGGCGGACACGCCGGTGGTGTCGTTCCGGGACGAGGCGCTCACCGGGGCCGCACTCGCCGAGCGGGCCGCCGCGGTGGCGGCCGGGCTGCGGGCGGCCGGGCTGCGGCCCGGCGACCGGGTCGGCCTGCTCGTCCCGCGTTCCCCCGCACTGGTTGCGGTGCTGCTCGGGGTGCTGTCCGAGGGCCTGGTCTACGTGCCGCTGAACGGCTCGGACCCGGGCGCCCGGCTGGAGGGCATGCTGGCCGACGCCGGCTGCGCGGCGCTGCTCACCGACGGCCCGTACACCGGGCTGTGCCCGGAGTTCACCGGACTGCGGCTGCCGCTCGCCGAGCTGACGGGCCGCACGCCGGAGCAGGCCGCGCCGGCCCGGACGTCCACGCCCGAGGACTCCGCCTACGTCATCTTCACGTCCGGTTCGACCGGCCGCCCCAAGGGCGTCGAGGTCTCCCACGGCGCCCTGGCCAACCTGTTCGCCTCGCTCGACCGGGCCGTCCCCGTCGAGCCGGGCACCCGCTGGCTGTCCGTCACCTCGGTGACCTTCGACATCGCCGTCCTGGAACTGCTGTGGACGCTCTCGCGCGGCGTCCCGGTGGTCCTGGCCGAGAACGCGGAGACGCTGGCCACGGCCCCCGGCGACGCGCGCGCCGAGACCCTGCCGGAGCTCGTCGAGCGCAGCGGCGCGACCGCCCTCCAGGCGACGCCGACCCTGCTGCGAAGCGTGCTGCGGCTGCCCGGCGGCGAGCGCGCGCTGGCCCGGCTGCGGCTGCTGCTCTGCGGCGGCGAGCCGCTGGACCGGGCGCTGGCGGCCCGGCTGAAGGAGCTGGGCATCCCCCTGGTGCTCAACATGTACGGGCCGACCGAGACCACCGTCTGGTCGACCTGCTGGGAGGTGCCGCCAGACCCGGAGGCGGTGCTGGTCGGCCGGCCGCTGGCCAACACCAGGGTGCGGATCCTGGACGCGGCGCTGCGCCCGCAGCCGGACGGCCTGTTCGGCGAGCTGGCGATCGCCGGCGCCGGCCTGGCCAAGGGGTACCTCGGCGACGCCGGGCTCACCGCGCGCCGCTTCGTCGACGGGCCGGACGGCGAGCGGCTGTACCGCACCGGGGACCTCGCCCGGCGGCTGCCGGACGGCACCCTGGAGCTGGCCGGACGGCTGGACCACCAGGTCAAGGTGAACGGCTACCGGATCGAGCTCCCCGAGGTGGAGCGGGCGATCGGCGCGCTGCCCGGCATCGCCGCCTGCGCGGTGGTGGTGCAGTACACCGGCGCCGAGGCGGCGCTGGTCGCCCACTACGTCACCCGGGACGGCCTGGACCGGACCGCGGGGGAGCTGCGCGCGGCCCTCGCCGACGCCCTCCCCGACCCGTACCTGCCCGCGGCCTTCCACCGCCTCCCGGCGCTGCCGACGACGGCGGGCGGCAAGACCGACCGGGCGGCGCTGCCGACGGTCGTCCTCGCCGGAGCCGCTCCGGCCGGGGCGGACGATCCGGCGGTGCGGCCCCGGGACGTGCTGGAGGAGCGGCTGCTGGCGGCCTGGCGCACCGTGCTGGACCGGCCGCTGGCCACCGTGGCGGACGACTTCTTCCGGCTCGGCGGCAACTCCATCCTGGTCGCCCGGCTGCTCACCGAGATCCGCGCGAACGTCAGCGCGGAGGCCCGGATCGTCGACCTCTTCCGCCACCCGACCGTCCGGGCGTACGCCGACCACCTGCGCCGTCCCGCCGCCGAGGCCGACCGGGCCGTCCCCGGGGCGCCGGCCGCCGAGCGGACGGTCGGCGACCGCCGGCGCGAGCAGGTGCTGCGCAAGCGCCGCGCACGCGCCGCCGCCGCCCCCGCCACCGCCCGACCCGCGAGCGAGGAGTGACCGCCGTGCCCGCATCTTCACCCGCGTCCCCGTCCGCCCTCCCGTCCGCCGACCCGTCCGACGACGGGCGGCTGTACGAGGACGGGCAGCAACCGTACGAGGACCAGCTCGACGACCAGCTTCCCGCGATCGCCGTGACCGGCATGGCCTGCCGCTTCCCCGGCGCCGACTCCACGGCGGCGTTCTGGTCGCTGCTGCGCGCGGGGACCGAGGTCCGCGAGGAGGTCCCGGAGCAGGAGCTGCGCCGGGCCGGGGTGGCCGCACCCGCCCCCGGCGGCCCGGTCCACGTGCCGGTCCGCCGGCCCTTCGGCGACCCCGCGCTGTTCGACGCCGCCGCGTTCGGGATGACCCCCGCCGAGGCCGCGCTCACCGACCCCCAGCAGCGGATCCTGCTGGAGCTCGCGGTGCACGCCCTGGAGGACGCGGGCATCGACCACGAGGCCTTCCCCGGTGCGATCGGCACCGTGGTCGGCCTCAACCACTCCGACTACCTGCTGCACCACGTGCTCGCCCACCCCGAGGTGGTCGGGACGCACGGCTGGCACCGGGTCCTGATGGGCAACGACCGGGGGTTCACCGCCACCCAGATCGCCTACCGGCTGGGCCTGACCGGCCCGGCCTTCGCCGTGGACTGCGGCTGCTCCGCCGCTCTGGTGGCGGTGCACCAGGCGGCCCGGATGCTGGTGGACTACGAGGCCGACGCCGTGCTGGCGGGCGGCGCCGCGATCAACCCGCAGGACGTCGGCTACGAGTACACTCCCGGCGGCATCGTCTCGCCGGACGGCCGCTGCCGGCCGTTCTCCGCCGAGGCCTCCGGCACGGCCTTCGCCAGCGGGGCCGGACTGGTGGTGCTGCGCCGGCTGGAGGACGCGCTCGCGGACGGCGACCGGGTCCTCGCGGTGATCCGGGCCGGAGCGGTGAACAACGACGGGCGCCGCAAGAGCGGGTACACCGCGCCCAGCGTGGCGGGCCAGGCCGAACTGGTGGCCCGGGTGCACCGGCTGGCCGGCGTCGGTGCGGACCGGATCGGCCACCTGGAGGCGCACGGCACCGCCACCCTGCTCGGCGACCCGATCGAGGTCGCCGCACTGACCGAGGCCTTCCGGCGGACCACCTCGGCGACCGGCCACTGCGTGCTCGGCTCGGTCAAGGCCAACGTCGGGCACCTGGACTCGGCGGCCGGCATCGCCGGGCTGATCAAGACGGTGCTGATGCTGCGGCACCGGGAGTTCGTGCCCACGCCGGGCTGCGGGTCGACGAACCCGCACATCGACTTCGCCGCCTCGCCGTTCCGGATCGCGGGGGAGCCGCAGCCCTGGGAGTCCGAGCTGCCGAGGATGGCCGGCGTGAGCGCGTTCGGCGTGGGCGGCACCAATGCGCACCTGCTGCTGGAGGAGGGGCCGGTACGGCTCCCCGAGGGCGACCCGCCGCGCCGGGAGTTCGACCGCCGCCGCCACTGGCTGGACCCGCGCCCGACCGGGGCGGCCGCCGACGGGCCCGCCCGGCCCGAGCCCCGGGCCGCGGAGCCGGGCGCCCCGGAGCCGGGAAGCCCGGAGTCGAACGCCCAGGAGTCGAACGCCCAGGCGCCGGGCGTTCCTGGACCCGAGGCCGTGGAGTCGGGCGCCCTGGAGATCTTCCGCACCGCGCTCGGGACGGACGGGATCGGCCCCGAGGACGACCTCTTCGTGCTCGACGGCGACTCGCTGACCGCCCAGCGGATCGCCGCCCTGGCCGGGGCCCGCTGGGGGGTCAGGATCCCCCTCGGGACCTTCCTGGACGAACCGACGCCCGCCCGCCTGGCCGCCCTGTCCCTCGCGGCCCTGGCCGCCCTCGCGGCCGAGACGCCCGCCCCGCCCGCCCCGGTGGCCGGGCCGCCGGCCGGAGCCGGGTCCGCCGGCCCCGCCGGGCCCGGGCTGCTGCCGGTGCCCGCCCTGCTGGAACGGTTCCTCTTCCTGGACGAAGTCCCGGGCGCGGCCGAGTCCTACCACGTGCCGGTCCTCGCCGAACTGGCCGGGCCGCTGGATCCGGCCGCCCTGGCCGGAGCGCTCCAGGACGTGGTGGACCGTCACGACGGCCTGCGGCTGCGCTTCCACCGCAGCGAGCACGGCCCGCAGTTCGAGATCCTGCCGCAGGCCGGCGTCGAACTCCCGGTGGTCGACGTCCCCGACGAGGACGCCCTCCACCGGGCCGTGAACGACCTCCTCACCACGGCGATCCCGCTGGACCCGGCCCCCGCCCTGGTCGCCCGGCTGTTCCGGCGCTCCGCCGACCGCCACGTGCTGGCCGTCGTGGTGCACCACATCTGCGCGGACGCCCACTCCACCGGGGTGCTGCTGCGCGACCTCTACGCCTGCTACGCCCGCCGCACCGGCGCCCCGACGACCCGACTGCCCGCCCTGGAGGGGCTGTTCGCCGAGTACGCCCGGGCCACCGACGACTGGGCCCGGTCGGCCGAGGCCGACCGGCAGGCCGCGTTCTGGAGCGCCGAGCTGGCGGACCCGCCCGAGCGGCTGCGGCTGCCGGGCCGCGCTCGCCCCGCCGAGCGCCGCTACCGGGGCGAGCTGCTGGAGTTCGAGCTCCCCGCGCGGGTCGCCGACCAGGTCCGGGCCCTGGCCGAACGGCGCAGGGTGACCCCGTTCACCGTGGTGCTCGCCGCCTTCGCCGTCCTGCTCGGGCGGCTCGGCACCAGCTCCGACCTCGTCGTCGGCACCCCGGTGGCCGGCCGGCAGGACCCGCGCACCCGCGACCTGATCGGCAACTTCGTCAACACCCTGCCGCTGCGCCTGCGGCTCGACCCCGCCGACGACTTCACCGCGCTGGTCGACCGGGCCGCCGGCCGGCTGCGCGCCGCGCTGGACCACCAGGAGCTGCCGTACGAGCTCCTCGTCCACCGGCTCGGGCGCACCGCGGACCAGCGCGAGGCGCCGCTCTTCGACGTGCTGTTCAACATGCTCGGCGGCGAGTCGGGCCCGCCGCCCGCGCCGCCCGGTCTGACCGCCCACCCGGTGCCGTTCGACCGGGGCGGCAGCCCGTACGAGCTATCGCTCGACTGGTGGTTCGACCCGGACGGGCAGCTGGGCGGGCGGTTCCGCTACGACGTCGACCGCTTCGACCGGGCCGGCGTCGAGCAGTGGCGGGACTGCTTCGCCCACCTCCTCGACCGGCTGACCGCCGAGCCCGGGGCGCCCGTCGCCGACTGGCCGGCCGAGCCGCCGGCGCTCGCCCGGCGGACGGCGCAGGCCCTGCGCGGGCCGGTCACCGAGGTGCCGGAGCAGCCCGTCCACGAGGTCTTCGAGGACTGGGCCCGGCGGGAGCCGCAGCGGCTCGCGCTGGCCGGCGGCGGTGCGGAGCTGACGTACGGGCGGCTCGCCGAGGTCTCGGCCGCCGTCGCCGCCCTGCTGGCCGGGCACGGGGTGCGCCCCGGCGACCGGGTCGGCCTCGCCCTCCCGAAGGGCGTGCCGGCGGTGGCCGCGCTGCTCGGCGTGGTCCGGGCCGGTGCGGTGGCCGTCCCGTTCGACCCGGGACTGCCGCCCGCCCGGCTGACCCTGATGGCCGAGGACTGCTCGCCGTCGGTGGTGCTCTGCGAGCGCCCGCAGGCGGCGGAGTTCGCGCCGCGGGCCGTCCCCGTCGTGCTGCCCCCGCTCGCCGGACTCACCGCGCCGGACGGGTGGACCGGCCCGTCCGTCGGCGGGTCCGACCTCGTCTACCTGACCTACACCAGCGGCAGCACCGGCCGGCCCAAGGGCATCGCCTTCCCGCACCGGGCGCTGACCAACCTCGTCCACTGGGAGACCGACGGGTACCGGCGGGGGCTGCGCTGGCTGCAGTTCGCGCCGCTCGGCTTCGACGCCGCCTTCCACGAGGTCTTCGGCGCGCTCTGCGGCGGCGGCTCACTGCACGTGGTCGACGAGGAGACCCGGTACGACCACGAGCTGCTCGCCGCCTTCATCGCCGGGCAGGGGGTGCAGAAGGCCATCTGGCCGGTCTCGCTGCTCAACTCGGTGGCGGCCGTGTTCGAGGACGACACCGAGCAGTTCGCCTCGCTGCGGGAGATCGCCGCGACCGGCGAGCAACTGCGCCTGGGCGCGGCCTCGCTCGCCTTCTTCGCCGCGCTGCCCGACTGCCTGCTGATCGACAACTACGGCCCCGCCGAGACCCACGTCGTGACCTCCTACCGCTTCCAGGGAGCGCCCGCCGACTGGCCGCGGTACGCGCCGATCGGCCGGCCGCTGCCCAACACGGTGCTGCGGCTGACCGACCCGGCGGGCCGGGACGTGCCGTACGGGGCGGTGGGCGAGCTGCGGATCGGCGGGGTGTGCGTGGCGGAGGGCTACCTCGGGCTGCCCGCGCAGACCGCCGAGCGCTTCGAGCGGTCCGAGGGGATCGCGTGGTACCGCACCGGCGACCGGGCCAGGCTGCTGCCCGGCGGCGAGCTGGAGTTCCTCGGCCGCGAGGACGGCCAGGTCAAGATCCGCGGCCACCGGGTGGAGCTCGCCGAGGTGGACCTGGCGATCCGCCGGGTGCCGGGCGTCCGGGACGTGGCGGTGGTGGTGGCCGGCGCGGACGGCGAACGGCGGCTGGACGCCTACCTGGTGACCGCCGTCCCGGTGGAGCGGGTGCGCGAGCGGCTGCTGGCGGAGCTGCCCCCGGCGCTGGTCCCGGCCACCTTCACGGTGCTGGACGCGCTGCCCGTCAACGTCAACGGCAAGGTCGTCCCGGCCCTGCTGCCCTCCCCGGGCCGCCCGGCGTCGGCTCAGGCACCGGCGTCGGCTCAGGCACCGGCACCGGCTCCGGCGGCAGGAGCCGCCACCGGCCAGGACGGACCGGCGGGCGAGGTGCTGGGGCTGTTCCGCCGGATCCTGGAGCGCCCCGACCTCGCGGCCGACGACGACTTCTTCGCCGTCGGCGGGCACTCCCTGCTGGCCATCCGGGTCCTGTACGGGCTGCGCGAGCGCTTCCCGGCCGCGCAAGACCTCTCCGTGGCGGAGTTCTACCGCTGCCGCACCGCCGAGCAGGTGACCCGCCGGCTGGCACCGCGCCCCGCGGGCCCGGCCGCCGCACCCGGCGGGCCCCGGCCGCAGACCCTCCTGCCGGACACCGGCCCGCCCGCCGCGCTGCCCGCCGGACTGCGCGCGGCGGCGCGCCCCGAGGCCGCCGCCGACGGCAAGAGCTTCGTCCTGGAGCTCGGCCCGCGACCGGACCCGCAGGCGCTGCGCCTGGCCTACCGGGCGCTGCTGCGGCGCCACCCCGCCCTGCGGCTCACGGTCGAGCCGGACGGCGGCGGGCTGAGGGTCCGTCCGGTCGAGGACCTGGACGACACCGTGCCGGTGCTGGAGCCGGATCCCGCCGCCGACCTGCCCGGCCAGGTGTACCGGGCCGCCCGGGCCGGCGCCCCCGACCCGCGCCGGGACCCCCTGCTGCGGCTGCTGCTCGCCACCCCGCCCGACGGGCCGGCACTGCTCGGCCTGAGCCTGCACCCGCTGGCCCTCGACGGGCTCGGCCTGCTCACCCTGGTCGGGGAGCTGGCCACCGCGTACCGGGATCCGGCGGCGCTGGGCCCCGAGGACCGCGGCTTCCTGCGCCAGCTGGCCTGGCGGGAGCAGCTGGCGGACGGCCGGGAGGCGAAGGACGCCGCCGGGCTCTGGCACGAGCTGCTCGCCGGGCACGCCGCCCAGGGCGGGCACGCCGCCCAGGGCGGGCACGGCGGCGCGGACGACACCTCCGACACCTGGGCCGACCCGGAGACCGAGGCCGACTGGGTGCCGCAGGCCGGCCTGCACACGGCCGTCCGGGACGCCGGCGCCCGCCTCGGCCTGTCGCCGTACACCCTCCAGCTCACCGCCTTCGCCCTCGCCGCCGCGCGCACCCTCGGCACCGGCACGCCCCGGATCGCCCTGCCCTGGGACGGCCGGGCCGCCGCCGGACTGGAGGACAGCGTCGGCGCCTTCGCCGAGGTCGTCCCGCTGCCGGTGACGATCCGCCCGGACGCACCGGTCGCGGACGCGCTGGCGTCCGTCCGGGCGCTGCTGGCCCGGATCGAGGAGGCCCGGCCGGTGCCGTTCGCGGACCTCGCGGCCACCGACCCGGTGCTCGCCGCCGCAGGCGCCGCCGACCTCGTGTTCAACTACGCCTGGGACGACGGCGGCGAACAGCCGTTCGCCGGCCGCGCCCTGCGCTGGGTCGGCCCCGAGCCGGTCCAGCCGGGCCGGCGGGCGCACTTCGCGGTGGTGGACGGCCCCGACGGCTTCCGGGTGCGGGCGCTCTCCCGGGCCGGCGGCCCGGACGCCGGGGAGCTCGCGGCCGCGTACCGGGAGGCGCTCTACGCACTGCTCTTCGACCCGTCGGCCCGCCCGGACGGGCGTCCGGCCGCGACCGCCCAGGAAGGGGAGTCATGAAGTTCGGCCTGTTCTTCTTCGCCAACGGGGACGACCCCGACGAGCAGTACCGGCTGCTGCTGGAGGCCGCCGCCTTCGCCGACGCCGAGGGCTTCTCGGCGGTCTGGACGCCGGAGCGGCACTTCCACCCCTTCGGCGCGCCCTTCCCCAACCCGTCCGTCACCGGTGCGGCCGTCGCCGCAGTGACCCGTCGGATCTCGGTCCGGGCGGGCAGCGTGGTGCTGCCGCTGCACGACCCGCTGCGGGTCGCCGAGGAATGGGCGGTGGTGGACCGGATCTCCGGGGGCCGGGCCGAGATCGCCCTCGCCTCCGGCTGGAACCCGCAGGACTTCGTGCTCGCCCCCGAGCGGTTCGCGGCGGCCAAGGCCGAGCTGCGCAAGGGCCTCGACGAGGTGCGCCGGCTCTGGGCCGGCGAGGCGGTCGACCGTCCGGGGCCCGGCGGCAGCACCCACCGGGTCCGCACGTACCCGACGCCCGCCGCGGGCGGCCTGCCCCTGTGGATCACGGCGGCGGGCTCGCCGGAGACCTACGCCTTCGCCGGCGAGAGCGGCGCCGGGGTACTGACCCATCTGCTCGGCCAGTCCCTGGAACAACTGGAGGAGAACCTCGCCGGATACGCCGACGCGCTCGCCGTCCACGGTCACGAACCGGAGCGCGAGCGGGTCGCCGTCATGCTGCACACCCACGTGGGGCCCGACCGCGAGCAGGCGCTGGCCCGGGCCCGCGAGCCGCTGCTGGCGTACATGCGCTCCTCGCTCAGCCTGTTCGGGCTGAACACCGCGCCGGGCGGCGCCGACGCCTCGCCGGAGGCGATGGAAGAACTGCTGGAGCTGGCCTACCGGGACTTCTCCAGGGAGCGCTGCCTGCTCGGATCGGTCGAGGACGCCCTGCCGCTGGTCGAATCGCTGGCCGAGATCGGGGTCGACGAGATCGCCTGCCTCATCGACTTCGGCGTCGGCACCGACGAGGTGCTGGAATGCCTGCGCACCCTGGCCGAGCTCCGCCGACGCTGCGAGCACCTGTGAGCTCCCGGGGCGTGTCCGCAACTGCCCGCCCACTCCTTCCCCTCCGTCTCCCTCCCTTCCGCCTCTCCTCCTCCCTCCCGCCTCCCTCCCACCACCGACCGACAGGAGCAACCCGGTGACAACGAACGACGGACCGCCCACGGCCGGGGCCGCCATCAGGAGGATCGCCGGCGCGGCCCTGCCGCTCTACCTCTCGATGATCGCGGCCTCGGCCGGCGCCCTGGTGGACACCGCCGTCCTCGGCCACCACGGCACCGCCTCGCTGGCGGCCCTCGGCGTGACCATGGCCGTCTTCGGTCCGGCCACCGCCGCGATCGCGGGCGCCCAGCGCGGGGTGATGCCCTTCGTGACGGAGCATCAGGACAGCCCCCGGGAGCTGCTGACCGTCCTGCGCAACGGCATGTGGCTGGCCGTCGCCACCGGCGGCCTGGGCGCGCTCGCGGTCGCCTGCGTGCCGCTGATCGCCCGGCTCGGCGGGGTGCCGGAGGAGACCCTCGACCAACTCGGCTTCTTCCCGCTCCTGCTGGCCCTCGACACCCTGACGGTCGCGCTGTCCACCACCGCGGCCTCGGCGCTGATCGGTCTGGGCCGCGGCCGGCTGGTGATGCGGGCCGGGCTCGCCGGTACCGGCACCGCCGTGGTGCTGTCGCTGCTGCTGGTGGGCGGGCCCGGACCGCTGCCCGCGCTCGGCCTGAACGGCGCCGGGATCGCGATGCTCGCCTCCGGCCTGATCAGCGCGGTGGTCGCGCAGACGGGGCTGCGCCGGGTCCCGCAGCTGGCGGGCGAACCGCTGCGGCTGGGACGGCCGCAGCCCGCCGAGGTGTTCGCGCTGGCCAAGGTCGGGATCCCGCTGGCCGCGACCGTGCTGATCAAGTTCGCGGTGCTGGGCGTGCTGGCCTTCTCGGCCGCCCGGATCGGCACCCAGGACGCCGCCGTGCACAGCGTGGCGGTCTCGCTGGTCAACCTGGTCTTCACCGCCGCCGTCGCGGTGGGGCAGGCGGTCGTGCCGGTGGTGGCCGACCGGCTGAAGGAGGAGGACCTGCCGGGGGTGCGGTCGGGGGTGGGCTCCGGCCTCGTCGTCGCGGCCGGCGCGGTGCTGCTGCTCGCCACCGTGCTCACGCTGCTCCGCGGCCCGGTGCTGGAGCTGTTCAGCACCGACCCGGAGGTGCGCACCGGGCTGGTGGACCTGCTGCCGCTGGTGCTGGCCGCGACCCTGGCGGACGCCCTGCAGGCACTGTTCGGCTTCGGCCTGATCGGGGTCCGGCGGACGCTGCCGAGCATGCTCTGCTTCGCCGCCGGCTACGGCGTGCTGGCCCTCGCGGCGGGCCCGGCGGCCTCGTACGGCGGGCTGACCGCGCTCTGGAGCACCCTGGCCGTGGTCAACCTGGCCCTGGTCGTGGCCCAGGGCTGGTGCTTCCGCCGCTACAGCGCGATCGCGGTGGCGACGGCCCCGGCCGCGGTGGCCGCCTGACGGACACCCAGCGCCCGGCACCACGCGGCCCGCGTCCCCTTCCGGGGCGCGGGCCGCGTGGTGCTTCTCGGCGCGCTGTCGCCCGGCGCGCCGTTGTCCGGTGCGCCGCCGCTGGTCAGTGCGCCGGGTCGACCGGCGGCAGCGGGGCGTCGGGGCGGTCGACGGCGGCCCGCAGCAGGGTGAGCAGTCCGTCGGCCAGCCGCCGGGCGGTGGCCGGCTCGAAGAGGGCGCTCGCGTACTCCAGCTCGCCGGCGATGCCGGCCGGCCGCCCCGTCACCGGGTCGGTGTGCTCGGTCAGGGTGAAGAGCAGGTCCACCTTGGCGGTGCCGGTGCCCAGTTCACGCGCCCGGACGCTCAGGCCGGGGCAGCCGGGCAGCGGCGCCGGTGCGACCTGGAACGCCAGCAGGACCTGGAACAAGGGGTGGTGGCCGGCCGCCCGGGGCGGCGCGGTGAGCGCCACCACCCGGTCGAACGGCGTGTCCTGGCGGGCCAGGAACTCCAGGTCCGCCTCCCGTACCCGGGTCAGCAGTTCGGTCGCCGAGGGGTCGCCGGAGAGGTCGGTGCGCAGCACCAGGGTCTCGGCGAAGAAGCCGACCAGGTCCGCCAGGTCGCGCTCCGGGCGGCCGGCCACGACCGTGCCGAGGACCACGTCCGGGCCGGCGCCGATCCGGTCGAGCAGTCCGGCCAGGGCGGCGTGCACCGCCATGAAGACCGTGCAGCCGTGCCGTCGGGCGAGGTCGGCCAGCCCGGCATGCAGGTCGGCGGGGACGTCCAGCGGGATCCGTTCGGCGCTGCCGTCGTCCTCGGCCCGGGGCCGGTCGGTGGGCAGGACGGGTTCGGTGGGCGCCCCCGCCAGGGCGGTGCGCCAGAACGCGTCGTGCCGTCCCGCCTCGGCCCGGGCCCTGCGGTGGCGGCGCCGGGCGTGGTCGGCGAACCGGACCGGCAGCGGCGGGAGTTCGGGGGCCCGGCCGTCGAGCCTGGCCCGGTAGGCGGTGATCAGGTCGTGCAGCAGCGGCCCGACCGACCAGCCGTCGGCCGCGGTGTGGTGCAGCAGGAGCAGCAGGGTGGCCCGGTCGGGTCCGGTGTGCCAGAGCGAGGCCCGCAGCGGCAGGTCGACGGCGACGTCGAAGACGTCCTGGACCGCTCGGCGCAGTCGGCCGTCCAGCTCCGCCGGGGCGAGGTGGTGCTCGACCAGGTCGGGGCGGGCCTGTCCGGCGGGCACGACCAGCTGGTACGGGTCCCCGTCGTCGTCCGGGAGGAGGGTGCGCAGGGGCTCGTGGCGGTCGGTGAGGTCGCCCAGGGCGGCCCGGAGCGCGGCGGTGTCCAGGGACCCGCTCAGCTCGACGGCCAGCGGCAGGTTGTAGCGGGGCCCGGGGCCTTCCAGCAGGTCGATGAACCAGAGGCGGCGCTGGTTGGCGGTCAGCGGGGGCTGCCCGTTCTCCGGCTCGTCCGCTGTCGTACCCTCCGCCTCCTCCGCCCCGCCTGCCCCGACTGCCCCGCCTGCCCTGACTGCCCTGACTGCCCCGCCCGCCCCGTCTGCCCGGTCCGGCCCGCCCGCCGCTCCGGTCTCCGGCCCGTCCGCCGCCCCGGTTCCCGCTCCGTCCGGCTGGGCCGGTCGCGACGCGGCCCCGGGCGCGGCCGGGCGCGTGGGTGGCAGCTCGGCGATCTCGGCCAGCCGCCCGGCGAGGCCCGCCACGGTGGGTGCGGCGAGCACGTCGCGCAGGGTGGGTTCGAGCGAGAGCCGTTCGTCGAGCCGGGCGATCAGGCGTGCGGCGAGCAGCGAGTTGCCGCCCAGCGCGAAGAAGTCGTCCTCGGCGCCGAGCCGGCCGCCGCCGAGCACCTCGGCGAACAGCTCGGCCACGGCCTCTTCGAGCGGGCCCTCGGCCGGCCGGCCCTCGGCGCGCGCGGCGAGGCGCGGGGCGTAGGCCGGGCCCGCCAGGGCCTTGCGGTCCAGCTTGCCGCCGGGTGTGACGGGCAGGCGGTCCAGCCAGACGTACGCGGCGGGGACCATGTAGCCGGGCAGTGCGCGCCGGGCCCGTTCGTGCAGCCGTTCGGTGGCGGACTCCTGTCCGGTGGCGGGCTGCGGAGCGAGGTAGGCGACCAGGCCGAGGTGTTCCGGGTCGGCGCCGCGGGCGACGACGGCCGCCTGGCGGACCGCGGGGTCGGCGAGCAGCACGGCGGCGATCTCGCCGGGTTCGATCCGGTGGCCGCGGATCTTGACCTGGTCGTCGGCGCGCCCCCGGTACTCGGCGCTGCCGTCGGGGCGCAGCGCGACGCGGTCGCCGGTGCGGTACATCCGGCCGCCGGGTGCTCCGGCCGGGTCGGCGACGAAGCGGGTGGCGCTGAGCCCCCGGCGGCCGAGGTAGCCCTGGGCGAGGGTGGGCCCGGTGAGGTAGAGCTCGCCCTCGGCGCCGGCCGGGACGGGCCGCAGGTCGGCGCCGAGCACCCGTACGCCGGTGCCGGGCAGGGGAGTGCCGATGGCGGGCGCGGTGGTGCCGGCCTCGACCGGGGCGGTCAGCGACCAGATGGTGGTCTCGGTCGGCCCGTACAGGTTGGTCACGTCCACCGCCACCGCCAGCAGCCGGTCGGCGAGGGCCCGGGTGAGCGCCTCTCCGCCGACCAGGGCCCGGACGCCGCGCAGCCGTTCGGGCCGGCCGGCCAGCAGGCCCTGCCAGAGCGAGGGGGTCGCCTGGACGACGCCCACGCCGGTGGCGGCGACGAGTTCGGCGAGCGCCACCGGGTCGCCGCTCTGCCCGGAGTCGGCGAGGACGACGGTGGCGCCGGCCAGCAGGGTGCCGAGGAGTTCCAGGCCGGCGATGTCGAAGGCGACGGTGGTCGCGGCGAGCACGCGCTGTCCGGGGCCGATGCCCAGGCGCCCGGTCAGCGTGCCGAGGGCGTGCGCGTAGGCGCCCCGGCCGATCACCACGCCCTTGGGGCGGCCGGTGGAGCCCGAGGTGTGCAGGACGTAGGCGGGCAGCGCGGGGTCGGGGGCCGGCGGCTCCCACGGGGCGGCCGACGGCGCCGCGACGGTGTCGTCGTCGGCGCCGGACAGCAGGACGGGCAGGCCGTCGGGGGCCAGTGAGCGTCCGGCGGGGTCGGTGAGGAGGAGCCGGGGGGCGGCGTCCTGCAGGGTGAGGGCGATCCGGTCGGGCGGGAAGCCGGGGTCGAGCGGCAGGTAGGCGGCGCCGGCCCGGAGGACGGCGAGCAGGGCGATCACCAGCTCGGGGCTCCGGGGCAGTGCGACGGCCACCCGGTCGCGCGGCGCCACGCCGTGGTCGGCCAGCCGCCGGGCCAGGGCGCCGACCCGGCGGTCCAGCTGCCGGTACGTCAGTCGGCCGACGGTGCCCGCGCGGTCGCGGGTCAGCACGGCGACGCTCTGCGGACGGGTGACGGCGTGCCGGGCGAGCGCTTCGACGGGGTCGAGCACCCAGGTGGTGGCGGCCGAGCCGGCCAGGCCGTGCGGCGGGGGCGGGAAGGCGTCGACGGCGGCGGTCGCCTCGTCCCGGCCGAGGTCGGTCAGCACGGTGTGCCAGCCGTGGGGGATCGTCAGTTCCCGGGGCCACAGCGAGTACTCGGCGGCGTCGTTGCACAGGACGTGGTAGCGCCCCTGCGGGTCGTCGAATGGATCGTGCACTGTTCCTGCCTCCTGGCCGACCGATCGTCCCGTCATCTGTGACATGTGAAATGTTACCGACAGCTCGGGGTCGGCGTCAGCCGGATCCCGCGGCCGGCCGGTCGCCGCGCCACGGGGCCGAACGCCGGCGGCGGCCTCCCCGGGCGGCCCGGAGGAGGCCCTCACCCCCGCCGGCGCCGCACGAGCGCGCAGGTCAGGGGCAGGGGTGGTGACGTCCGGGGGGACCGGTGGCCGGGAGAATGGTGCGGACAGTCCCCCGGAAGTACAGAGAAAGCGAACCCCCACATGGATCTCGGCGTGCGCTGGAAGCTGCACGGTGACGGGCGTACGCCCGCACCGGGAGCGGTCGTCCGCCCCGACGAACGACTCTCCTGGCCCCGGACGGCAGGGCTCGGCGCCCAGCACGTGGTGGCCATGTTCGGCGCGAGCTTCGTGGCGCCCGTGCTGATGGGGCTCGACCCCAACCTGGCGATCATGATGTCCGGCGTCGCGACCGTCATCTTCCTGCTGGCGACCCGCGGCCGGGTGCCCAGCTACCTCGGCTGCTCGCTGTCCTTCGTCGGCGTGGCCGCGGTGATCCGGGCGCAGGGCGGCACCAGTGCGACGGTCACCGGCGCCGTGTTCGTGGTCGCCGTGGTGCTGTTCCTGGTCGGCAAGGCGGTCCAGCACTTCGGGGCGCGGATCATCCACGCCGCGATGCCGCCGATCGTCACCGGCGCCGTCGTCATGCTGATCGGCTTCAACCTCGCGCCCGTCACCGCCTCGACCTACTGGCCGCAGGACCAGTGGACGGCGCTGCTGGTGATGCTGTTCACCGGGCTGGCCGTGGTGTGCCTGCGCGGCTTCTGGTCGCGGGTGGCGATCTTCCTCGGACTGCTCTTCGGCTACGGGATCTCCTGGCTGTTCGACCGGGTCTTCGGGAAGATCCACTCGGTGGACGCGAGCGGACAGCTCACCGACCACTGGCGCCTGGACCTGTCGGGCGTCGGTTCGGCGGACTGGGTCGGCCTGCCCGCCTTCCACGGCCCGTCCTTCCAGTGGTCCGCGATCCTGGTGGCCCTGCCCGTGGTGATCGCGCTCGTCGCGGAGAACGCCGGGCACGTCAAGGCCGTGGGTGAGATGACCGGCCGGAACCTGGACGACAAGCTCGGCACCGCGATCGCGGCGGACGGCGTCGGCTCGATGCTCTCGACCGCGCTCGGCGGCCCGCCGAACACCACGTACTCCGAGAACATCGGCGTCATGGCCGCCACCCGCGTGTACTCCACCGCCGCCTACTGGGCCGCGGCCGGCTTCGCGCTGCTGTTCGGCGTCTGCCCGAAGTTCGGCGCCGTCGTGGCCGCGATCCCCGGCGGGGTGCTCGGCGGCATCACCGTCATCCTGTACGGCATGATCGGCCTGCTCGGTGCGCAGATCTGGATCAAGTCCGAGGTGGACCTGCGCAACCCGCTGAACCTGGTGCCGGCCGCCGCGGGCATCATCATCGGCATCGGCAACGTCACGCTGAAGTTCACCGACACCTTCAGCCTCAGCGGCATCGCGCTGGGCACGCTGGTCGTCATCACCGGCTACCACGTGCTGCGGGCGCTGGCCCCCGCGCACCTCAAGACGCAGGAGCCGCTGCTGGACTCGGGCACCTCCTCCTACGACGAGGGCACCGCGGGCACCGAGCACACCGAGGGCTCCGCGGACAGCTCGGGCAGCGCGGATCCCGGGCGCTCCGGGCACTCCGGGGAACCGGGCGGCGCGCAGCGGCACACCCGGTAGCCGTCCGCCCCCGCGGCGGCGGTGCCCGCGGCCGACCGGTGGAGTTGCCCGAAAGTGCCTCTGCCGGTCGGCCTGCTTGGCCCGCCGGGCCGGAGGTGGTCGAATCGCTCCGTGCGTCCGGGCCGACCGGCCCGGACGGCGTCCGTTCCGGCCACTCGACCACCCGGGAGAGGCATGTCCCTACTGTCGCACCGCCGCAGGACCGCCGTCGGCGTCGTGGCCCTCACCACGTTCGCGATCACCTGCGGCTCGGCCGCCGCCGGCAGCTCCGCCACGGCGGGCAAGGTCCTGTGGACCCCGAGCACCGGCAAGGGCCCGTCCTCCTTCGCCGCCGTCCAGTGCGCGCCGGGCGGCTTCGGCGTCGTCGAGGACTCCGCCAAGGGCGGTGTGTGGCGGGCGTTCCAGGCCGCGGGCGAGGAGCGCTGCGAGACGCTCGGCCCCGACCTGAAGGAGGGTGACACCTTCTACCTCGGCTGGTCGTCCAAGGTGGACATCAAGGACTCGAACAGCCGCTACGTCTTCCAGCTCAAGTGCTCGCCGAGCACCGGCACGGCGAACCACCCGATCGAGATCGACGCGACGACGGGGCGCATCCGCCTCCAGGAGTGGGACACCGACCACGTCGCGCACACGCTGTGGACCGCGCCGACGGCCAACGACCAGTGGCACTCCTATGCGCTGAAGATCCGCCTGGGCCGCACCGACGGCACCGTCGACTTCTGGTTCGACGGCGTGAAGCAGACCTTCACCACCGGCTCGGGCACCTTCGAGGGCACCACCTGGGACGGCACCCGCAACTACCTCAAGTGGGGCTCCTACCACCGGTCCCCGGGTGACGCGACGAACACCTTCACCAGCCCGGTGATGGCGACCACCCTGGAGGCGGCCACCGCCGGCTCGTGAGCGCCCGGCGGCGGACCGGAACTGCACCGGCTCGGCCTCACCGACGGCGTCCCGCGGCTGTTCAGCTGCGAGCCGGCCGCCGGCGGCCCGGCGCCCGCCGACCCGGCCTGGGACGCCGTGCGCGGGCGCCTGCGCGCCGCCGGCTTCAGGAGCTGCGGCCGGCAGGGCGCGGAGGCCAACACCGAGCTGGAGGGCGGCTGGTGGCAGACCCTCCCCCCGAAGAAGAAGCTGGACGAGCAGGACCTCCTCGACGCGTCGGAGCGGTTCCGCGCCGACACCTCGGCGAGGTGAGCGCCGCGGCGCCGCGCGGCCCGTCCGCCTCGTAGCATGGCCGGGCCCGCGCGGGTGCGGTGTTCCGGCCTCCGTACCGGAACGCCCGTGCGGGCCCGTACTGTGGTGCCGGCGGGAGGCCGGTCGCCGAGGGAGGGGAGCCGTTGCGCAGGGTGCCGCCGGAGATGTTCCGGTTCACGACGGGGGACAGGGCCGAGCTCTACGGCGCGATCCTCCAGGCCTTCGGCGCGGCCAACGAGCGGCTGGAGACAGCGCTCGGGCTGGACGGGGTCCGCGCCCGGCTGCGGACGGTGGGCTGGCTCGACGCGATCCACGACGACGACCTGCAGGACGCCCTGCAGAAGCTCAGGGAGTGGCAGCTGCTCGACGTCGTCCAGAACCACGCCGAGAACTACCGCACCGCGGAGGAGTACGAGCGCCGGAACCTCCAGTACTCCCTGACCCGGCGCGGCGAGGCCGCGTACGCCGGGGTCGAGCACGCCCTGTCGGTGCTCGCCTCGACGGGCGCGCTCCAGACGGCGGTGCTGGAGGCGATCACGGACCGCCTCGACGAGCTGTACGTCCTGCTGGGCGATCCGGTCTCCTCGGACCGCCGGGTCTTCACCACGCTGCAGGAGCTGGAAGGGCACCTGGAGGCGTTGCTGGCCAACACCAAGGCGTTCAACGGCGAGTTGCAGCGGCTGCTGCGCGCCGAGGGCGCGGACCTGGCGACCTTCCGCGAAGTGAAGGCCGCGACGGTGGCCTACCTGCAGGAGTTCCTGGTCGACCTCGACCAGCGGGGGCGGACGGTGGCCTCCGCCGTGGAGCGGGTCGAGCGGCACGGGGTGGGCCTGCTGCACGAACGGGCCCTGCGGGGCGCCGAGTTGCCGCCGGTGGCCGGGGGAGACCCGGCACCGCCGTGGCTGGAGCGGCGCCGCGCCCGGTGGGAGGGACTGCGCGCCTGGTTCCGGCCGGCGGACGGCTCCCGGCCGCGCGTCGAGCAGCTGCACGACGTGGCGCGCCGGGCGATCGTGACGCTGCTCCAGGTCCTCGACCGGATCACCGAGTCGCGGCGCCGCTCCTCCAGCGCCGTGCAGGACTTCCGCGAGCTGGCCCGCTGGTTCGCCGCCGCGCCCGCCGAGGAGGACCTGCACCGGCTCTGGTCGGCGGCCTTCGGACTCGGCCCGGCCCGGCACGCCCACCTCGCCCACCCCGATCCGGAACTGGTGCCGTCCTCCCGCACCTGGGCCGAGGCCCCGCCGGTGGAGGTGTCCGCCCTGCTGCGCACCAGCGGCCGCACCGAGCGGTTCACCCGGACCGGCCGGGTGCGCGACATCGGCGGCATCAAGGCGGCCCGGGCCGAGCGGGCCCGGAAGGAGCGCGCCGAACTCGACGCGGCCTGGGACATGCTGGTCACGGACGGCCCGGTGCGGCTCTCCGCGTTCGGCGAGCTGGACCACGCCGTCTTCGAGCGGCTGCTCGACCTGCTCGGCCGGGCGCTGGCGCACCGCCCGGACACCACCGGCGCCCGCCGGGCGGTCACCTCCGACGGGCGCGTCGAAGTCGTCCTCCGACCGGCTCCGGACGGCGGACGGGCGGTGCTGCGGACCGCCCGCGGGCGACTGGAGGGGCCCGACTGCCTGGTGGAGATCCGTGGCCAGGGCGGCGCGCCGGTGCCGCGCCGGGCGGGAGCGGCCGGATGAGCACCCTCGCCAACCAGCTCGTGACGGCAGAACGGGAGGACGTGGCCCGGGGGATCAGACTGCTGCTCGGCCGGCCGCTCGTCACCGAACGCGGGGATCCCGCCGCGTTCGGCCTGGTCCGCCGCAGACAGGACCCGCTGACGAAGTGGTTCGACTACCACTGCGGCTGGCAGCTGGTGGTGGAGCCGCGGCTGGGGTACGCCCGCCTGCTCAAGACCGGGACGGCGCCGGACGCCTCGCGCCCGGCCCGCCGGCTCCGCACCGGCAGGGCGCCGTTCGACCGCCGCCGCTACACCCTGCTGTGCGTCGCGGCGGCCGAGCTGCTGCCCGTGCCGGTCACCACCGTCGGCCTGCTCGCCGACCGCGTCGTCCGGGCCTGCGCCGCCGACGACGCGGTGCCGTCCTTCGACACCGCGAGCAGGGCCGAGCGGATGGCCTTCGTGGACGTCCTGCGGCTGCTGGAGTCGTACGGCGCCCTGCTCACCGTGGACGGCGCGACGGAGAGCTACGTCGACTCCGCGAAGGCGAAGGTGCTCTACCGGGTGGACGCCACGGTCCTGATGCGCCTGCCGGCCGCACCCGTCGGGGCGTCCAGGCTCGCCGTACCGGCCGACGAGGTGCCGCTGCGCTTCGAGGAGCTCCTGCGCGAGACGCGGCGCGAACTCCGGTACGGCGGCGCCGAGGCGTCCGAGGCGCAGCGCAACCTGCGGCTGCGGCACTCGGTGCTGCGCAGGCTCTTCGACGACCCGGTGCTCCACCACGACGAGCTGTCCGACGACGAACTGGCCTACCTCTCCTCGCCGACGGGCCGGCAGATCGTCCGGCGGGCGGCCGAACAGGGCGGCTTCCTCCTGGAGGAGCGGGCCGACGGACTGCTGCTCGTCGACCCGGACGGCATCGCCACGGACAGCCGGTTCCCCGACGACTCGGCCACCTCCCGCGTCGCGGCCCTGCTGCTGCTCGAACCGCTGACGGCCGCGCCCGGTGGGCTGACCCCGGAACAGCTCACCGCCGAGGCACAGGACCTGCTCCGCCGCTTCCCGCGGTGGGCGAAGAACTACCAGTCGCCCGACGGTGCCCAGTGGATGGCGGCGGACGCCGTGCGGGTCCTGACCGGCTTCGGCCTGGCCCGCCGGACCGGTGACCGCACGGTCGCCCGGCCCGCCGCGTTCCGCTACCGGGCCACCGCCACCGCTGCCGCCCCCGCCACCGTCAGCGCCCCCGCCACCGCTCCCGTCAGCGCCGCCGACCGTGCAGCCGCCGACGACCGCCCCGCCCCGTGACCCCGGAAGGCCCCCGCCGATGACCGTGACGCAGCTACCGCACCAGGCCGGGACCCCGGCGGCGGAAACCGTCCCGGCCGGAGCCGCGCGCTGGCAGCCCGCCCGGGCCGGCATCCTCAACGTCTGGCGCTACTACGACGAGACCTTCACCTTCCACCAGGGCCGGCTGCTGCTGCGGGGCCAGAACGGCACCGGCAAGTCCAAGGCCCTGGAAGTGCTGCTGCCGTTCCTGCTCGACGCGAGCCTGCGCCCCAACCGGCTGTCGACCTTCGGCGGTTCGGAACGCACCATGCACTGGAACCTGATGGGCGAGGGAGCGTCCGGCAAGACCCGGGTCGGCTACGTCTGGCTGGAGTTCGTCCGCACCCGCGACGGCCGCCCCGCCTGGTTCGGCTGCGGCGCCCGCCTCCAGGCCAGCGTGCACACCAGCGGAGTCACCGCCGACTTCTTCACCACCACCGGGCGCGTCGACCGGCCCGGCGGGCTCGCCCTGACCGACGACTCCGGTCGGCCCCTCACCCGCGCCGCCCTGGCCGAGGCCCTCCAGGGCCGGGGCGAACTCCACGCCTCCGCGAGCGACTACCGGGCCGCCGTCCGCACCACGCTCTTCCCCGGACTGAACGAGCAGCGCTACGACGCCCTGATCACCGCCCTGCTCCAGCTCCGCACACCCAAGCTCTCCGAGCGGCTGGACCCGTCCCTGCTCTCCTCCCTGCTCTCCCGGGCCCTGCCCCCGCTCGGCCAGGGGGAGATCACCGAACTCGCCGAAGGCTTCGAGCGCCTCGACCGCCAGCGCGAGCACCTGCGGACCCTCGACGAGGAGGTCGCGGCGGCCACCGCCGTCGCGGCCCAGCAGCGCGGCTACGCCCAGCGCGTCCTGCGCGCCGGGGCGGCCGCGCTGATCTCCGCGACCACCGAGATGGACAACCTCGGCCGGATCGCCAGGGAGAGCGAGGAGGAGCACGCCGCCGCTCTGGACGAGCGCGCGCGGACCGCGCACGGCCGGACGCAACTCGCCCACGCCGCCCAGGAGATCGAGGGCGGCATCGAAGGACTGCTCGACTCGGAGGCCTACCGGCAGGGCCAGGAGCTCGACCGGCTCCGCCGCCGGGCCGAGCACGCCGCCGACAACGCCGCCCGGCTGCGGTCCGGCGCCGACCGCCGCGTCCGGGCCGCCGCCGAGGACGCGGACCGGGGCGAGGAGGCCCGGATCCGGGCCGACCGGCGCGCCGAACACGCACGCGCGGCACAGGAGGACGCCCACGGCGCGGCCCGGCGCGCCGGCATGGAGTCCGTCTGCACCGAGGTGCGGACCATGCTCCGGGCCGAGGCGGAGGCCTCCGCCGACGCGGGCGGGCAGGGCCGGGACGCCCGCCGCCTGCTGCGCGGCGCGGTCGCGGCACGGCACGGCCAGCTCGCCGAGGTCCGCGCCGCCGTCGAACGGTACGAGCGGTCCGCGGCGGACCGCGCGGTCGCGGAGGAACACCTGGACGCGGCCGGCGGCCGGCTGGCCGAGGCGGCGTCACGGCGCGACGGGCACGTCCTCGGCTACCACCGGGCACTCGACGCCCACGCCGACCGGCTCCGCGGGTGGGCGGCGGCCGACTGCACCGAACTGCGCATCGACGACGTCGAGGAGCTCGTCTCCCGCGCCGCCGTCGAGACGGACGTGCTGGCCCTGGTCGAGACGGCGGCCCGGGCGGCCGAGAGCGACATCACCGCCCGGGAGACCACCGCCCGCGCCGCCCGCGCCTCCGCCGCCGGGCTGCGCGACCGGCTCGCCGACGAGCTGGAGCGGACCGTCCGGCAGACCGAGGTTCCACCCGCCGCGCCGCCCACCCGCACCACCGACCGGTCGGCCCTGGCCGGCGCACCGCTGTGGCGCCTGGTCGCCTTCCACGACGACGTGCCGCCCGCCGACCAGGCCGGCATCGAAGCGGCGCTGGAAGCGGCGGGCCTGCTGGACGCGTGGACGACCCCCGACGGAACCGTCGCCGTCCCCGGCCACGACACCCGCGCCGACCCGGCGGCGGCCGACCCCGCACCCGGCCCCTCGCTCCTCGACGTCCTGCGCCCCGAGCCCGGGGCCCCCGTGCCGGACGACCGGGTGCGGCGGCTGCTCGCCGGCATCGCCTACGGCCCCACCCTGCCGCCCGGCCACCCCGCGGCGATCGGAGCGGACGGCAGCTGGCGGCTGGCCACCGCGACCGGCAGCTGGGCGAAGGACGAGTCCTGCCTCATCGGCGCCGCGGCCCGGGAACGCGCCAGACAGCGCCGGATCGGGGAACTCACGGCCCGGCTGGCCGAGGCCGACGGCGCCGTCGTCGCGCTCGACGGCGAGCTGCTCGACCTCGCCGGACGCCGCGCGCTGCTCGGAGCCGACCTCCGCTCCCGTCCGCGCCACCACGAGGTGGACCGGGCCAGGCGCGACCGGGAGCGCGCGGAGTCCGAGACCGCCGTCCGCGAGGACGCCGTGCGGGAGGCCGCCGACCGCCTCGCCGGACAGGAGGAGGCCGTCGCCGCGGCCCTGCGCGCCCTCGCCGTCTCCTCGGCCGAACACGCCCTGCCGGCCGAGCGCGCCGCCCTGGACGCGCTGGCCGCCGCCGTCGACACGCTGCGCGAGCAGGCCGACGCCTGGCTGGACTCCCACCTCGCGTGGGCCGCGGCCCGGCAGGCCTGGCAGACCGCCCGCGCCCACGCCGAGGGCTCCCGGACCGCGGCGGAGGAGAGCGCGGCCGAGGCCGAGGAGGCCGAGGCCGACGCCCGGGGGCTCGGCGCCGTGCTCGAGGCCGTCGAGAGCACGGTCGGCGCGGGCTACCGCCAGGTGGCGGCCCGGATCGGCGACCTGCGGGCCGCCCTCGCCGGCACCAGACGGGAGATCGACACCCGCACCCGCACGCTCATCGCCCTGGAGGGCCGGATCGGCTCGCTCGACGCCACCATGGCGCAGGACGCCGCCAACCGGGACCGGGCCGTGGCCGCCCGCAACTCCGCCGCACTCCACTTCCGGCGCCTGTCCGTCCGCGGCTTCCCCGAGGACGCCGGCCTCGGCCTCGCGCTCACCGCCGAGGACGGCACCCGGGCCACCCTGGAGGCGGCCCGGGAGGTCGCCGCCCGGTGGCCGAACCTGCCGCACAGCCCCCGGAACCTCGGCGACGCCCTCAACCGCCTCTCCGAAGCCGTCCACCGCGCCCGCCAGAGCCTCAGCAACCGCGCCGACCTGGAGCTGGAGACGGACGAGGACGTCCACGTCCTGACCGCCTCCGTCGACGGCCTGCGGACCGGCGCGGCAGGGCTGCTCGCCACCCTCACCGCCGAACGCGACCGCAGCCAGGACGACATCACCGCCGGCGAGCGCAAGCTCTTCGACCGGACCCTCACCGGCGACACCCGCCGCCACCTCGCCTCCCGGATCCGCCAGGCGGGCGAACTGGTCGACCGGATGAACGGGCACCTCGAACGCGTCCGCACGGCCTCCCGGGTCGCCGTGCGCCTGCTCTGGCAGATCCACCCCGACCTCCCCGCCGGCACCAGGACGGCCCGCGAACTCCTGCTCAAGGACCCCGCCCGGATCACCGAGGCGGACCGCGACGCCCTGCACGCCTTCTTCCGCGGCCGCATCGAGGAGGCCAAGTCCCGCAACACCGCGGCCACCTGGGAGGAGCAGCTCGCCCAGGTCCTCGACTACACGGCCTGGCACCAGTTCGTCGTCCGGCTCGACCGCGCCAACGGTGCGGGCTGGCAACTGCTCACCAAGAAGCTGCACGGCGCCCTCTCCGGCGGCGAGAAGGCGATCGCCCTCCACCTGCCGCTCTTCGCCGCGGTGGCCGCCCACTACGAGGCGGTGCCGGAGGCGCCGCGGCTGATCCTCCTCGACGAGGTCTTCGTCGGGGTCGACACCGTCAACCGGGGCCAGGTCTTCGGGCTGCTCGCGGCGCTCGACCTCGACCTGCTGCTCACCTCCGACCACGAGTGGTGCACCTACCGCGAGCTCTCGGGCATCGCCGTCCACCAGCTGATCACCGGCGGGGACGGGGACGACGCCGTCACCAGCGCCCGCTTCACCTGGACGGGCGCCGAGTTGCAGGCCGACGACGGCACCGAGCCGCAGCCCGAGGGCGGTGGCGACGGCACGGCCCCGGACGCCGGGCCGCAGCCCGACGACGTCGCCGTGCCCGCGCCCGGGCCCGGTGACCGCCTCGCCGCGCCGCGGCCCGCCGCCGGCGTCGGCACCGGTGCCGGGACACCGGAATGACGGCACACCACCGGCTGGACCGCCCGGAGCTCAGGCCGCTCTGGCGAGCCGTCCACGACCGCCTCTCCGCCGGGCGGGCGGTCAGCCGGGTGCGCGTCGGCCCGCTGGACGCCGCGGCCCAGGAGGCCGTCGCCGACCTCCTCGGCCTCGACCGACTCCCCGGCCCCCGGCCGGTGATACCGCTCGCCCGGCTGGAGGAGGCCGTCGCCGACACCGGCGGCGACAGCGTGCGGACGGTCGTGACCGGCATCATCGGCCCCCTCCACGACCGCGCCGCCGAGCGGGACCGGGCCAGGAGCGAACGCGCCGGGCTGTGGGAGTGGCTGTCGCGGCACGAGACGGTCACCGCGGAGCCCGCCCTGGCCGACTGGGTCACCCAGCTACGGGCCAACGGCCTCGTCGACGGCTCGCCGGAGCGGACCAGGAGCCTCGCGGAGTCCGCCCTGACCGTCCTGGCCGCCCTCCCCGCCGGCGGAGAACCCCTTCCGGTCCTCTCCGCCCGCCTCCTCGACGGCGATTCGCACGCCCTCGACGACGGGACCCGCCTGTCCGCCCTCGTCCTGCGGGCCCTGGCGGCACGGTACGGCACCGACCCGCCCGACGGCGCCGACGGGCGGCGGGCGCTGTGGGGCCGGGCCGGAGTGGCCGACGACGAGCTCTCCAGCACGGTGCTCGCCGCCGGCCTCCGCCCCCTCGGGGACGGCCCGGCCGCCCGGATCGCCCGGATCTGCGCCGGAGCCGGGCAGGCCGCCAGCCTCACGCTCGCCCAACTGCGCGCGTCCGAATGGTCGTTCGGGATCGCCGGGCCGGTCCGCATCACCGAGAACCCCAGTGTGCTGGCCCTCGCGCTGCGCCGCTTCGGCCCCGACTGCCCACCCCTCGTCTGCACCTCGGGCTGGCCCAACACCGCGGTGCTCCACCTGCTGCGCCGCCTCGCCGCGGACGGCGCCTCGCTGCACCACCACGGCGACTTCGACGGCGAGGGGATCCGCATCACCGCCCACGTGCTGGCCAGGACCGGTGCCGCACCGTGGCGGATGGCCGCCGGGGACTACCGGTCCGCCGCGGCCCGGGTGCCGGACGGCCCGGACCCGGGGCGGCTCACCCCCGCGCCCTGGGACGCGGCACTCGTCGACGCGATGGCCGAACTGCGCACCACCGTGGTCGAGGAGGTGGTCGCCGACCTCCTCCTCGACGACCTGGCCGGACAGCGGCGGGGGAGCAGGTAGCAGCCGGGGCGGCCTGCTGCTCCCGCCGGCCCCGGCCCCACCCCGCCGGCCCCGGCCCCACCCCGCCCCCGGCCCGGCGGCGGCGCTCAGCGGCGCGCGCGGCGCGCCCGGAGGTACTCGGCGCCGAGCAGGCGGAGCGCGGCGAGCTTGGGCGGGCCGGCCGAGCGGCGCAGCAGCGCGGGGACGTCGGCGCGGGCGGCGGCGCCGGTCAGGCGGTCCAGCCCGATCATGCAGCGGACCATCGGCCGGTGGGCGGGCGGGACGAGGCCGACCACGGCGCGGCCCTCGGCGAGGGTGCGCTCGACCAGGTCGAGCTGGTCGGTGACCAGCGCCCGGACGGCCGGGAGGTTGCGGGCCTGTTCCAGATCGGTGCGGGTGATCCCGTACCGGCCGAGGGTCTGCCGGGGGATCGTCAGGCGGCCGTCGGCCAGGTCCTCGGCGAGGTCGGCGACGAAGTCGAGCCGCTGGCTGGCGTCGATGAAGGTGCGGCAGGCGGCGCGGTAGGCCGTCTGGTCGCCTTCCGGGCCGAGCAGGGTCGCGACGACCATGAACGCGGGCAGCGAGTAGGCGTCCACGTAGTGCTGGTAGTCGGCCTCGGTGGCGAAGCCGGCGAAGTCGAGGTCGGCGACGGCCCCGGTGAGGTGCTCCGGCACGCGGTCGCGCAGGGCGGGGTGCGCGGCGACGGTGTTCAGCAGCGGGCGCAGTTCGGGGTGGTCGGTCCGACCGGTGGCGAGGCCGTCGGCGACCTCCTGCTCCCAGCGCGCGTACGCCGCCTTCCGGTCGTCGAGCGGGCCGCTGTCGAGCAGGCTGTCGGTGCGGTGCATGTAGGCGGTGGCCGCGATCACGTGCGGCACGAGCCCGGCCGGCAGCAGGAGCTTCGCGGCCAGCACGGCCTCGGGCTTGTACCGGGTCACCTGTCGGCGCTGTCGGCCGTAGTCCTCGCGCAGCGCGGGGTCGTCGATCCCGGCCGCGTCCAGCGCCTTGTCCCAGCTGCCCACTCGCGTTCGTCCTCTCCCCGGCTGCCGATCCCTCCCGAGCGTAGACGGTGGCCGGAATCGTTCGAACGCGAGGCTGTGCGGGTCGAGCTGTTTCCCGGCCCCCGCCGCCGGCGTCCCGAGGACGTCCGGCCGGGGCCGCCGGGGCCGGGGCCGACGACGCGGTCGGGCCACCCGACAGGTCCATGGTGATCGTTATCTGAATGATTGATTCCGCTCGCTACCCTTCCTCCAGCACCATCGGGGGAGGGGTACGGGCGCGTGTACAGCATCATCGTGGTTCCGGGACCGGGCATGGAACCGGCCGCTCAGCAGCGGCTCGCCCCCGGGCAGACCCTGCGCTTCGGCCGGGAGGGCCGCGCCGGCGACCTGCTCGTCCCGCACGGCGGCATCTCCAGGACCGCCGGCGAGATCACCGCCGACGGCACGCACTGGCTGCTCAGCAACCTCAGCCTCACGGCCACCTACGTGGTGGAGAACCCGGAGGGCGCCGGCGAGCACGTCAAGATCGCACCCGGACGGCTCGGCGCCCCGGTGCCCTTCGAGTTCTCCCGGCTCGTCCTGCCGGCCGGCTCCGACCTGATCACCCTGGACGTCTGGGCACCCCGCCACGACTACGCCGACCGCGACCTGCCGACCGCACCCGGCGCCGAGCCCACCCTGCCGGCGTTCCCGCTCGACCGCTCCAAGCGCTACTTCCTGGTGCTCGCCGCCCTCTGCGAACCGCGGCTGCGGATCGCCCCGCACGCCCCCACCCCCACCGTCGACCAGGTGGTCGAACGCCTGCGCCCGCTCTGGCCGGCCGTCAACCGCGCCGCCGTGCAGTGGAGCATCGACTATCTCGCGGTGAAGCTGCGGATCAAGCCCGGCCCGGACTGCGCCGACCCCGGCCCCCGGCTGGCCGGCAAGAAGGACTCGCTCGTATCGCTGGCGCTGCGCTTCGACCTCGTCCGCGAGGACGACCTCGGCGCCCTGGACGCCGACCCGCCCGGACGGGCACCCGCGGGCACGGTGGCCGGCCTCGTCGGCGCGGTGCCCGTGCTCGGATCCGGTGCCGTCCCGGCCCCCAGGTCGGGCTCCGCACCCGTCCCCGCCGCCCCCGTGCCCGTCCCCGTCGTGCCCGTCCCCGTCGTGCCCGCACCCGTCCCCACCGTGCCCGGCGACCACCGGACCGGGTTCGCGCCCGTCGGCGGCACCGCCGTGCCGGACCGGGTACGGTGACCGCCCGCCGCGGCGACCCGCCGGACGGCCTCGCCGTCCCGCCCGGCTACCGGATCGGCCCCTGGACGGTCGACCGCCTGCTCGGCTCGGGCGCCTTCGGCCGCGTCTACGCCGCCCACCGGGCCGTCCCCGAGGCCGGGGTCCCCACCCGGGCCGCGCTCAAGGTCCTGCCGACCGGCACCCGCACCCCGCGCCAGCTGAACCACCTGCGCGAACTCGCCGACCGGGAGACGGCGCTGCTGCGCAGAGTGCGTGCTCCCCGACTGATCCGGCTGTACGAGGTGCGCACCGTCGACGACCCCGCCCGCCCGGAACTCGACGGCGCCACCGTCCTCGTGCTGGAGGCCGCCGAAGGCTCGCTGGACGACCTGCTCGCCGCCGACCGCGTCCCGCGCGGCGGACCCGCCCTCCTCGCCCACGTCTGCGAGGGCCTGGCCCAGTTGCACCGCGCGGGCTGGGTGCACGGTGACCTCAAGCCCGGCAACGTGCTGCTGATGCCCGACGGCACCGCCCGCCTCGCCGACTTCAACATGGCCGCCGAACTGGAGGGCACCCACGCGTACGCCCCCGCCTTCGGCACCGCCGACTACACCCCGCCGGACCTGCTCTGGTGCGAGATCGGCGAACGCGGGCGCAAGATCCGTCCGAGCGCCGACATCTGGGCCTTCGGCGTCCTGGCCCACCTGGTCCTCACGGGCACCCTCCCGCTGCCGGGTGGCACCCCGGCCGCCCGCCGAGACGCCGCGATGCGCTACGCCCGCGGCGAGGAGGAGCTCCGGCTGTCGCCCGACCTCCCCGAGGCCTGGCGGTCCGTGCTCACCGACTGCCTGGCCCGCCGGCACGAGGACCGCGCCCCGCACACCGCGGCCTCCCTGCAGCGCCGGGTGGAGGCGGCCGCCGCCGGCCGGCGCGCGTCCTGGCGGCCGGGCCCCTTCCTGCGCCGCCGCAGCCGCTCCCTGCTGGTCGCGGCGGCCCTCGCGGCCGGCATGCTCGTCGGCCTCCTGGCGGCGCTGCCGAGCACCGCGGAGGCGAGCGGCTACGACCGCTGCCGGCGCGGCACGGTGTGCTTCTTCACCGAGGCGGACGGCCAGGGCGACATCTGCGCCTGGGTCGACGCGGACGACGACTGGTCCGAGGGCGAGACCGGCTGCCCCTGGGCCGCGCAGCGGTCCCCCCGCTCGGTCTTCAACAACGGTCAGGACCTCTCCGAGGGCGCCACCCAGATCGACGTCCTGTACTTCGCCGATCGCGACCGCCGGACCGTGCTCGGCTGCGTCAAGAACGGCCGGCGCCGCGACCTCTCCGGCCAGGAGGTCCCGCGCTCCCACCTGTGGCTCAGGAACTGCACCCCGTAGGCCGGCCCGGGCCGACCGGGCCCGACGACCGTCCCCGACGACCGCCCCGGCAGTCACCCTCGGAGTTCCGAGGTACTGCCCGCGCGGGCCACGGGCCACCCTGGAGTCACTTCACCGACCACAGGGGTCTGGTCGCTGCAGAACTGCTGAGCCGCCGTTCGGGCGGTCCGGCCCCGGTACCCCACGACCGGGACCGGACCGCCCGGCGGTGACGGGCCGCCGGGACGGCCCGTCGCGGGCCGCCGTGCCACGGGGGAGCACGGCGGCCACCACGCCGTCACGGATCTGGGGTCGGGACGCGACCGGCGCCCCGCCGTCCGGGCGGCGCGTCCCGCCCTGCGAACGGGGGAGGGCGGGACGCACCGGTTGATTCCCGGGCGGATTCCGGGCGTCGACCGGCTGAAGCACGGGATTCCGCCGCCTTCGGGCCGACGGCTCGGCATAGTGGCCGTAGTCACGGGGCTGGCCCCGGAATCCGGAGAGGCGGGGTGCTGGTGGGCGACGCGGACGACGGCGGTGTGCGGGGGCTGCGTGCTTGGGCTGCGGATGCGCAGGAGCGGGCCGGGAGGCTGTTCCCCGCCCTCGGCGGCGGCGAGCCCACGCTGCCGGAGTGCGAAGCATCCGTCGGTGAACTCGAACAGCTGGCAAGGCTGTTGGACCACGACCCGGCGCTGCGCAGCCGGGTGAGCGTGTGGCTGGCCGCAGCGCTGGTCATGCGGTACCACGCCGGCGGCGGGGTGCCGGCCGACCGGGCGCGTGCGGAGTCGCTGCTGCGCGAGGTGCGGGACCCGGCGACGGAGCTGGGGGCGGCGGCCGGTGAGGAGGACCGGAAGTGGGCGGCGCTGGCCCTGGTGGCGGCCCTCTCGCCGCTGACGCCGCAGGCCGGGTTCGGGGCGGCGCCCGACTTCTCGTCCTTCGTCGAGCGGATCGCCCGGGAGGGGGCGGGCGCCTTCCTGGACGCCTCCAGGGAGATCCAGAGCCTGTACGGGGAGTTGGCGGACCTTCCGCTGGCACCGGAGTACCAGGAGATGATGCGCCGGGCGGGGGCGCTGGAGGCGGCTCCGTCGGGCACGGCGCTCGCCGACCTGATCGCGAGCGCGAGCCCGGACGGTGACCCCTTGGCGGCCCGGATGCGGCAGACGCTGGAGCAGCTGCTCGGCACGGCGGCCGGGGTCCCGGAGCCCGGACGACCGGACACCGCGCCTCCCGCCGGTCCCCCGACCCCGGCGCCGAACCCGGCCCCGCCGACGACTCCGCCCCCGACCGAGACCCCGCCGCCGCCCCCGCCGCCGATCCCCGACCCGCCCCTTGACCCGCCGCTCGACCCGCCGCTCGACCCGCCGCTCGACCCGAAGGACCTCTTCACCCCCGACGCCGTCCGCCGCCTCGCCGCCGCCCTGGACGCCGTGAACGCCGCCACCGACGGCCTGGAGTCGGCGCTGAACGGCCCGGACCCCCACCGGGCCCTCGACGGACTGCTCGGCCGGCTGCGTGCCGTCCAGGACGATCCGCCGCCCGGCCCCGACCAGACCGCCATGCTGGAGGGGCTCCGGGCGATGCTGCTCGGCATCAGCGCCGCGGCCGGCGGCACCCACCAGGACCAGGCGGCGGGCCGCCGCCACCGGGAGGCGACCTTCGGCCGGCTCGGAGAGCTCGCGGACCTGTTCCCGGGATTCGGGGACCCGGCCGTCCTGGACCGCGTGAGGGAGCTGTACGGCCGGATCATGGACGCCGGGCAGACGGGGGATGCCGAGGCCGACGCCCGGGTGGCGCTCGGCCTGGTGGCCGAGGCCGAGGCCCTGGAGCGGGAGGTCCGGGACGGCGCGGTCCGCGGGATGGTCCTGATGACGCTGGGCGCCGCCCACGGCAAGCTGGGCGTCGTCACGCGGGACACCGACCGGCTCCTGCGCTTCGCCTCGTACGCGGAGGAGGGGTTCGCCGCGCTCCTGGGGAGCGGACTGCCGTTCGGCGCCGGCATCCCGATGCCCCGCCTCCCGGACTTCGACCTCCTGCGCGCCGGCCTGGCCGGCGACCCGGAGGCCCCGCTGCCCGAGCACGTCACCCCGCCGCCGCGCGCCACGACGGAGCAGGTGTACACCTCCGCGCGCTCACTGGGCCTCAGGTACGGCCTGAAGCCGGACCGGGCGCTCCTCGACCGCGTGATCGGGGAGCTGGAGCGGGTCCGCGACGGCGTCCGGGAGGGCAGGGCCCCGCGCATCGCCGCCGAGGCCCTGTGGAGTCTGGCCGAGGCGTACCGGGAGCGGGGGGTCGTCGACGAGGACGTGTCGGACCTCAGGGCCCTGGAGGCCGCCGAGGAGGCGCTGACCGCCCTCGCCGCGGACGTCCTCCTGCAGGCCGGCGCGGAGCACGGACTGCTGACGGCCCGGGACGGCGCCAGCCGCGGCCTCCAGGCCGCCCTGTGGGCGGCCTCCCAGGGGCGGCTGCACGAGGCGGTGGCCGCGCTGGAGCTGGGCCGGGCCCTGGTCCTGCAGGCGGCGTCGACCTCCCTCGCCGTCCCCGAACTCCTCGACCGGCGCGGCCACCACGAGCTCGCCCGGGCCTGGCGGGCCGCCACCACCGCCGCCACCACGGCCGCGGACGGCGGGCCCGGCGGCGACGGCGGGGCCGGCGGCCCGGTGCCCGGCGAACTGCCCAGCACGCTGCGCCGCCGGGCCCTGGAAGCCCTCGGCTACCGGCACCGGCACCGGCAGGAGGGCGGCCTCCTCGGGACGCCCACCCTGGCCGAACTCGCCGACGGGCTGGCGGACAGCGGCGCGGACGCCCTGATCTACCTGGTCCCCGGTGACGCCATCAGCCCCGGGGTCGTGATCGCCGTGGGCCCGGAGCCGCTCGGGGCCGGGATGGCCGTCTGCGAGCCGCTGTCCCGGGCGGGGAGCGGCCCGCTCGAACGCTACCTCGACGCCACGGCCGCGCACGACGCCGCCGTGGGTGACGCCGTGCGCGGCGGCGCGGGGCCGGAGCCGGCCGTGCGACAGGCCTGGGAGGAGGCGCTCGCCGAGCTCTGCGACTGGGCAGCCGAGGTGCTCGGCCCGATCCTCGGCGGCATCGCCGAACGGCTGGCGGCGGGGGAGCGGCCGCTGCGGATCGTCCTCGTGCCGTGCGGGCGCCTGGGCATCGTCCCCTGGCACGCCGCCCGGTTCCCCGGCGAGCCGCCCCGCGAGTACCTCTGCCAGTCGGCGGTCGTCAGCTACGCGGCCTCGGGCGGCCAGTTCCTGCGCACCGCGCGACGCGCGCCCCGGCCCCCGGAGGCCGGACCGGTGCTGCTCGCCGACCCGGGGCAGACCCTGATGTTCGCCGAGATCGAGGTCCTGGCCCTGCGGGACTCCTTCTACCCGTCCGCCCGGATCTGCGGGGCGGTCTCGATGCCGGGCGGGGAGGAACCGGCGGCGTGCACGCCCGAGGCCGTCCTCTCGTACCTCGCCGACGGGGCCTCGCTGCTCCACGTGGCCTCGCACGGTTCGGCGGGGACGAGCCCCACGGCCTCGGCCCTCGACCTGACCGTCCCCGGTGGCCCGGGGTCCCACCCCGCCGGGGACCCGCGGTCCTCCGCTCCGGACCCCGGCGCCGCCCTGCTCACCGTCACCCGGCTCCTCGACCGTCCGGACACCGCCCGGCCGGCGGACACCGAGGGTCCGCTGGTCGTGCTGAGCGCCTGCCAGACCGACCTCTCGATGCGCGACCACGACGAGGCGCTCACCCTCACCACGGGCTTCGTCACGGCCGGCGCGCGGGACGTCGTCGGCTCGCGCTGGGCCGCGTCGGACGGCACGTCGGCGCTGCTCATGGCGGTGTTCCACCACTACCTGAACGTCGACCGGCTCAGTCCCGTCGACGCGCTCAGGGCCGCGCAGCTGTGGATGCTCGACCCGGACCGGCGGAACCCGGGCTCGCTCCACGACGAACTGCTCTGGGAGGCGGACCGCCCGGACCTCGACCGGATCGCGTACTGGGCGGCCTTCATCCACCAGGGCCACCCGGGTCCGGCCGGCGGCGGACCCCCCGCCGCCGGCGTCCCCCACAGCGGCGGACCTCGCGAGGACGACCGATCCACCGGAAGCACCGACCCGGAAGGGAGGGAGGCGTGAGCGACGACGGTACGGGTGCGAGCGGCGGCCGGTCGGCGGATCACCTCCTCGGCCTCATCCGCGAACACCTGGACACCATCCGGGAGCGGCTCGGGGAGGAGCGCTACGCCCTGCTGCTCACCCGCCTGCAGGCGCTCGCCGACGTGGCGGCGGACGACGAGCGGGGGCTGCGCGCGGCACTCGTCGGCGTCCGGCGGGCCCTGCTGCCACTGCCGTTCGACCATCCGGTCCGGGCCGTGGTGGACTCCCCGCGGCTGCTCGCCGCGCCGCCCGGGCCGGCGAGCGCCGCCGAGGCGCGCGAACTGCTGGCCTGGCTGTCGGCACCCACCCCGGAACCGGCACCGACCCCGGCCCCCGGGCCCGCACCGGCACCCGGGCCCGCACCGGAGCCGGAGCCCGAGCCCGCACCGGCGCACGCCGACGACGCCCGGCGGGACCACCCGCTGCGCGGCGCGCCGACGCTCTCCGCGGCGGAGGCACGGGACCGCTGCGGCGGGCCCCCGCCGCCCGAGCTGATCCGGGTGCCGGACCCCCGGGACGGCGACCGCTACCCGCGGTTCCAGTTCGGGGCGGACGGCGGCCTCCCGCACGGGGTCGTCCTGGCGGTCAACCGGCTGCTGCTCGCGGACGTCGACCCCTGGGGCGCCGGAGCGTGGTGGCTCGGCGAGAACACCTGGCTGGGCGGGGTGCCCGCATCGCTGCTCGGCCGACTGCCCGACCACCGGCTGGTCGGGGCGGCCACCGAACTCGTGGAGGGTGAATGACGGACGACGGCCCGCTCCCCGCGAAGGACAGCCTGTTCCCGCTGATCGACTTCGCCCTGTGCCCCAACTTCACCACCGTCCCGGCGGGCACCGAGCTGTGGCGGGTGCACAAGTCCCAGTACGCGCCGGGCGGGTTCAACCCGAGGCTCGCGGACATCCACTTCGACGGGGGGCGCTTCGAGGGCACCGTGCTCGACCCCTACCACTACCTGTACCTGGCGCACACGCCCGTCGCGGCCCTCGCCGAGAGCCTGCTGCGCTCCCTGCCGTACGGCTCCCCGCTCGGCACGCGGGAGGTCCCCTACGCCGCGGCCCACGGCCGCTCGCTGAGCTGCCTGCGCGCCCGGTCCGACCTCACGCTCGTGTCCCTGGTCACCGGAGCGGACCTGGCCGCCGTGCGGCAGGAGCCCACGCTCCTGGAGGACGAGCGGAACTACGCCGCGGCACGGCGCTGGTCGAGCGAGATCCGCGCCCAGGCACCGCACGCGCAGGGCCTGGTCTGGGACTCCCGGCGCAACCGGGGCGAACGCGCGCTGGTGCTCTACCGCGACCGCTTCGAGCACGGCGACGGGGGCCCGCTGGAGGCGGTGCCGGACCGGGGCATCCCGGACCTCGGCTCCCCGGAGGGCAGGGAACGGGCCAACGAACTGCTCAAGCCCCTGTGGGCGGAGGTCTCGAAACCCGTCGGTTGGTGAGGCCACCGCCGAAACCCGGCAGCCGTGCCGTCCCGGTTCGACGGGACGGCACGGCTGCCGGGTGTGTACGACGAGTGGGCCTCAGACGGCGACGGCGCCGCGCCGCGGACCCCTCCGGCGGGAGCCGTTGGCGGTCTGCGGGCTGCGCTCGGCGGGGGCGGGCCGGCTGCGGCGGTTGCGGTTCGCGGAGGCGCTGCGGCGGGGCCGCTCGACCACGGGGTCGGGGATCACCACGGGCACGCCGCTGGGCACGCGGGCGCCGGTGATCCGGGCGAGTTCCTCGTCGCCGGAGTGGACCCGGGTGGAGGTGGGGGTGATGCCGGCGGCGGCCATCATGCGGTCCGTCCCGCGGCGCTGGTTGGGCAGGACGAGGGTGACGACGGTGCCGGACTCGCCGGCCCGGGCGGTGCGTCCGCCGCGGTGCAGGTAGTCCTTGTGGTCGCCCGGCGGGTCCAGGTTGACGACCAGGTCGAGTCCGTCGACGTGGATGCCCCGGGCGGCGACGTTGGTGGCGATCAGCGCGGTGACGTGGCCGGTGCGGAACTGCTCCAGGGTGCGGGTGCGCTGCGGCTGGGACTTGCCCCCGTGCAGGGCGGCGGCCTTCACCCCGCTGGCGAGGAGGTCGTCGACCAGGCGGTCCGCGCTGTGCTTGGTGTCGGTGAACATGATCACCCCGCCGTCACGGGCGGCGATCCGGGCGATCGTGGCGTTCTTGTCGTGGCCCTGGACGTGGAGCACGTGGTGCTCCATGGTGCTGACCGCGGCGGCCGACGGGTCCACCGAGTGGGTGACCGGGTCGTCGAGGAAGCGGCGCACCAGGCGGTCCACGTTGCGGTCCAGGGTCGCGGAGAACAGCATCGTCTGGCAGCCCTCGGCGACCTGTTCGAGCAGTTCGGTGACCTGCGGCAGGAAGCCCATGTCGGCCATCTGGTCGGCCTCGTCCAGGACGGCGATGTCCACCCGGCCGAGCCGGCAGTCGCCGCGCTGGATCAGGTCCTTGAGCCGGCCGGGGGTGGCCACGACGACGTCCGCCCCGCGGTTCAGCGCCTGGGCCTGCCGGCCGATCGACACCCCGCCCACCACGGTCGCGATCCGCAGCCGCACCGAGTGCGCGTACGGGGTGAGTGCCTCGGTGACCTGCTGCGCGAGCTCGCGGGTGGGGACCAGCACCAGCGCCAGCGGCTCGCGCGGTTCGGCGCGCCGGCCGGCGGTGCGGGCCAGGACGGCGAGGCCGAAGGCGATGGTCTTGCCCGAACCCGTCCGGCCGCGCCCGAGGACGTCGCGTCCGGCGAGCGAGTTGGGCAGCGTCGCGGCCTGGATCGGGAACGGCGAGGTGACGCCGTGGCGGGTGAGCGTGGTCAGCAGTGCCTTCGGCATGTCCAGTTCGTCGAACGACTCGACGGCCGGCAGCGCCGGGGTGGTGCTGACCGGCATGGCGAACTCGCCCTGAGGGCCGGAGCCCTGACGCCCCTTGCCGCCGGAGGGGCGCCGACCGCCGGAGCGGGGCGCGGAGCCGGTGCCGCGCGCGGAGCGCAGCCCCGGCGCGCTGCCGCCGGAGCGGGAACCGGAGGTCTGGTACGAGGGGCGGCTGGATCGGTTCATGCGGGGACCTTCCTCAAGGGCGGCACGCTTCGAGGAGGGTTCCGCGGCGCGGGGCGCCGGCGGAGACCGCGAGGAACGGGCCGGTGGTGTGACGGGCGGGGCGTGGACGGCAGAACCGTGCGGCACGTCACCTGCGGTCGGCGCTCACCGCACGGGCGGGAGCGGGGAACCTCGAACCGTGAGCTGTCACGGCGGGGCGCCGGTCCGGACGCGGCGCTGGGCGTCTCGCGTGGGAACGGCTGCCGGTGGCGGAGCCGGGGGCCTGAGCGGCCGGGATCGTTCGTGGGGAAATGCCGAGGGGCCCGCACCGGGCATGTACGCGGTGCGGGCCCCTCGCTGCCGGGCGGGTGCCGTGGCGGAAGAACTACAGCGGGCGAATGTTCTCGGCCTGCGGGCCCTTCTGGCCCTGCGTGACGTCGAACTCGACCTTCTGGCCCTCGAGCAGCTCACGGAAGCCGTTGGCGTTGATGTTCGAGTAGTGGGCGAAGACGTCCGGGCCGCCACCCTCCTGCTCGATGAAGCCGAAGCCCTTTTCCGCGTTGAACCACTTCACGGTGCCATTAGCCATAAAAAAAATCTCCTTCAAGGGCTGTCCGAAGCCCGCACTGTGCGGGCGTTCGAGTCGCCGAGATGATGACCCGCCCGGGGAAGAGCCGGGAAACAAAAATGCGCCTGCGGAAACATCAGCAGGCGCACACAAAGTTCATGGGAACCACTACTGCAACTAAAACGACTGTAGCAGGCCCGGGCTTGTTTCGGCGGAACATTTCGCCCCCGGTTTCGCGGGGACGCCCCCCGAACCTCCTCCCGGGGCGTCGCCCGGGGCGGTCCGAAGTCGCCGACACGCCGCGTGGCGCGGCCGGTTGGAGTCACGGCCACCCGCCCGTCCGCGTCCGCGGTCCCGCCGGCGGCGCGGCGCGGACCGAGCCGGGGCGGACCGCGCGGACCCCGGTCGGAGGGCCCCGGTCCCGGGCGGACGGCCGCTCCGGCGGCCGTCGGGAGCCCGGGACCGGCGGGCGGCGCGCACCGAAATTCGACTCCGTTCGAAAACGGAGTCCGCCCAGGGGGCCCGCGCCCGCGGTTTCCGGCGCATACTGGTGGGAAATGACGAAACCACCTGCAGTCCGGCGGCCCCTGCCCACCAGCCCCTTCAAGGCTCGGGCTGAAGCACCGATCAAGCGGTTCGCCGTCGGCGACCGCGTCACCCACGACCGTTACGGTCTCGGCCGGGCCATCGAGGTCGAAGGAGACGGTGACATCGCCGTGCTCGTCGACTTCGGGTCGCGGCAGGAACGCATCCCCCATCCGTACACCGCGATGTTCAAACTCTGACTCCGGGCCCGGGCAACCGGGTTCCGCCGTCGGCCGGCCCGGTAGCGACCCGCCACCGGGCGGCCGGGGCGTGCCCGGCCCCGGCCGCCCGGTCCGTCGTGCCCACCGCGCGTTCGCGCCCACCGGTCGACGTCCGCCGCTGAGCACCGACCGCTGAGCACCGACCGCTGAGCACCGACCGCTGAGCACCGACCGCTGAGCACCGACCGCGGAGCACCGGCCGTTGAACGCCGGCCGTTGAACGCCGGCCTCCGACCAGCCCGCCGGTCGGCCGGCAGGTCGGTCGACGAGGCGTTGCGCGGAGGCTCTACTCCGGCGTGCCCACCCGCGGACGCGCCCCCGGGAGCGGGCCGGTCACGCCGGCACCGCCTCCACCACCGACAGGACCGTCGGCGTGGGGACGACACGGGACAGCCGCAGTCCGGCCCTCGCGAAGAGCTCCGTGAAGTCCTCCTCCGTGCGCTCGCGGCCCGTGAGGGACGCCATCATCATCAGGTCCAGGGTCTTGGACTGGTGGGGTTCGTTGCCCCGGGGGACCACCGCGTCCAGGACCAGGACCCGGCCTCCCGGGCGCAGCGACCGGCGGCAGTGGGTCAGCAGCGTCACGCAGGTCTCGTCGTCCCAGTCGTGCGTGATCCGCTTGAGCAGGTGGACGTCGCCGGGCGGCACGGCCGCGAAGAAGTCGCCCTCCGCCAGCGTCCAGCGGCCCTCGATCTCCTCGGCCGTGTCCAGCCGGTGGCCGTCGAGGACGTGGGCGCGGTCGTAGAGGACGCCCTCCAGTGCGGGGTTGCGGCGCAGGACCTCCAGCAGCAGGCCGCCGTGGCCGCCGCCGACGTCCACGACCGTGCCGGCGCCGGGGAAGTCGTAGGCCGCCGCGATGACCGCGTTCTCCGGGTCGGACATCGCCGCCATGCCGACGTGGAAGACGGCGGCGGTCCTCGCGTCCTGGGCGAACCAGTCGAAGAAGGGCATGCCGAAGATGCCCTCGAACGACGCGGTGCCCTCGGTGAGACAGTGCGTCAACTCCCCGGCCGGACGCCACATCGTGCGGTCGGTGAGCATCTGGATCGCCGTCCGCGCGGAGTACGGGACGTCGCCGCGCAGCGCCTGCCCGGCGTCGGTCAGCGCGAACCGGCCCTGCTCGTCCTCCACCACCACGCCCCGGGTGGCGAGCAGGCGCAGGACGCGGTGGAGGCCGCGGGCGTCCGTGCCGGTCGCGGCGGCGAGCTCGGCGGGTGTGCGGGGGCCGTCCGCGAGGTGGTCGGCCACGCCCACGTCGGCGGCGGCGCGCAGGGCGGCGGGGTGGAGGAATCCGAGGGCCTCGTCGATCAGGAAGGCGGCGGAATCGCGGAAGCGGTCATCGGGGCCGGTGTCCCCGGGCGTCCCCGCCCCCGCCTGCGCCCTCGCCCCGGCCCCCGCCTCCGCCCCTGTCCGTGTGCCCGCCGCTGCCTCCGGTCGGTCGCCGAAGCGCTTGCCCTCGTCCTGGACCACGTCGTCCTCCTCGAATCAGCGCCCCCGCGCCGGAAGGCTTCCCACGGGTGAACGGGCCGAAGCGCGGCGCTGACGGGGGTCCTCCGATCGTGGCTGGCGGCGCCGCTCCCGGCGTGTCGAGAATGGAGCGACGGCTACGACGTCCCGTGTGAGAGGCCCCCAAGGGGCCGCGACCACAAGGAGTGACAAGCCATGAAGTACATGCTGATGGTCCTCGGGAGCCAGGCCGACTACGACGCCATGGCCGGCAAGGCGAGCGAGGGCAACCCCGTCTGGTCCGCGGAGCAGATCAAGGCGATGTTCGAGCACATGGGATCGCTGAACGACGACCTCGCCGAGGCGGGGGAGCTCGTCGACGCCCAGGGGCTGACCGAACCCCGGCAGGCCCGGTCCGTCACCGCCGCCGCCGACGGCACCCCGGTGGTGTCCGACGGACCGTACGGCGAGGCCAAGGAAGTGCTCGCCGGCTACTGGATCGTCGACGTACCGAACTTCGAACGGGCCGCCGAGATCGCCGCGCGCGCCCACGCCTGCCCGGTTCCCGAGGGCGCCCCGAACTACCCGGTCGTCGTGCGCCCCGTCGGAGAGGGCCCGGAGACCGGGGTGTGACGGACGACCGGGCCGGGGCCCACGAGGGCGCCCAGGACACCGGGGACCTGCTGCGCCGACTGGCACCCCAGGTCCTCGGTGCCGTCGTGCGCCGTTACGGGCACTTCGACGCCGCCGAGGACGCCGTCCAGGACGCCATGCTCGCCGCCGCCGTGCAGTGGCCGGAGCAGGGCCGCCCGCGGAACCCGCGCGGCTGGCTGATCCGGGTCGCCTCCCGCCGGCTCGTCGACCGGCTGCGCAGCGAGGAGGCGCGCCGACGGCGCGAGGAGACGGCCGCGGCGATGACCCCGCGCGACGAGTTCGAGTCGCCGCCGCCCGGCGAGAGCCGCACCCCGTCCGAGGACGACACCCTCACCCTGCTCTTCCTGTGCTGTCACGCGGAGCTCTCGCCGGCCGCCCGGATCGCCCTCACCCTGCGGGCCGTCGGCGGGCTGACCACCGCGGAGATCGCCCGCGCCCACCTGGTCCCCGAGGCGACGATGGCCCAGCGGATCAGCCGGGCGAAGCAGCGCATCAAGGCGTCGGGGGTGCCGTTCGGCCCGCCGCCGCGGGAGGAACGGGCGCAGCGGCTGGCGGACGTCCTGCAGGTGCTCTACCTGATGTTCAACGAGGGCTACACCGCCACCTCGGGCCGGGAGCTGCTGCGCGACGACCTCGCGACCGAGGCGATCCGCCTCACCCGGGCCGTGCACGGACTGCTGCCCGCCGACGGCGAGGTGGCCGGGCTGCTCGCCCTGATGCTGCTCACCGACGCCCGCCGCGCGGCCCGCACCGGGCCCGACGGCAGTCTGGTCCCGCTCGCCGAGCAGGACCGCTCGCGCTGGGACCGCGACGCCATCGCGGAAGGGGTCGCCCTGGTCAGCGGCGCGCTCACCCGCTCCCGGCTCGGCCCGTACCAGCTGCGCGCCGCCATCGCGGCCGTCCACGACGAGTCGGCGCGCGCCGAGGACACCGACTGGGCGGAGATCCTCGCCCTGTACGAGCTCCTGATCCGCTTCGCCCCGGGCCCGATGGAGCACCTCAACCTCGCGGTCGCGAAGGCCATGGTGGACGGGCCGGAGGCCGGGCTCGCGCTGCTGGAGGAGCTGGACGAGGACGGCCGGCTGGCCGGCCACCACCGACTGGACGCCGTCCGGGCCCACCTGCTCGAAGGGGCGGGTGACCGGGCGGCGGCCCGCGCCGCCTACGCGCGGGCCGCCGCCCGGACGTTGAGCATCCCGGAGCGGCACTACCTCCAGGCCCGGGCGGCCCGGCTGGCCTGATCCCACCGGACACGCCCGGGTCCGCGTCAGTCCTCCGCCGTCAGTCCTCCGCCGTCCGCCCTCGGCGCGGGCCCCCGGACCCCTTCAGGCGATCGGCGAGGGCGAGGAGGAGGTGGACGTTCGGGGTCCTGCTGACGCCCGCGCTGATCGGTGCGCGCCGCCTTCCGGCGACGGCGAACCGGACGAGGCCGTCGGCCACCTTGATCTCCTGGACCGCGTGCCACGGGACCGACTCCCGCGCGGACCCGACCTCGTCCCGGGTCATCCAGAGCGTGCCGAAGTCGAGCCGGCCTCCCGCCTCCAGGGTGTCGACGGCCCCGGGGAACTGCGCGCGGGTGACCGCCTGCTGGATGGCGGGCGCCCACTCCCGGGGGTTGGCGAACCGGCCCTTCTCCGCGACCTCGCCCACCCCGTCCGCCCGCCCGCGCAGCACGACCTTCCCGCCCGCGGTGTCGGTGAGCGTGTACTCGTAGGCGGTGTAGCCGCCGACGCCGGTGTGCCGGACGGTGTACTGGCGGAGCGACGTGCTCTCGTAGCGGACGGTGTGGACCCGGCCCTTCACCAGGGCGGTGAGGCCGTGCTCGAAGAGGTCGAGCCTGAGGTCCCGGTTCTTCTTCGACGTGGACCGTTCGAGCCAGATGCCGAACGGGACCAGCACCAGCAGCCCGAGCGGGATGACGGCCATGGCCGCGGCCTGGGTGCGGGTCAGGGCGAACGCGATTCCTCCGAGGACCACGACCCCGGTCACGGCGCAGCCGAGGGAGCCGGACTGCGACTGCGCCCCCGGGTACACCGCGTGCCGGCCGCCCAGCCGGCCGCGCGCCGCGGCCTCCTCGACGGCCGCCGGGGCCGGGGCCCGGCTGTCCGCGCGGCCGTTCGCGTGGCCGTTCGCACGGCCGTCGGTCCGGCCGTTCTGTCCGGTCATTCTCTTCCTCTGCGATCCGGGACGGTGCACACCGGCGAGGAGCGGCAGCCGGGTGCCTGACTGGTTCTTCGCGCGTCCGGCGGCGCCGGCCGGGCGGCGGGGGCCGGCCGGGCCCGGTGTGTGGGTGCCCGGCCGGGGCGTCCGATCCGGGCGTCCGGCCGGCCGGGGCTCAGTCCGCGAGGGCGAACGCGGTTTGCAGCCGGGGGACGTAGTCGGCGAGCGCGGGAGCCCAGCAGCCGTAGTTGTGGCCGCCGTTGCAGGTGGGCGACAGGGCGGACCCGTTGCCGTAGTCGACGAAGCGGTGGGGGATCCCGAGCTGGTTCAGGCGGGTCCTGACGGTGCCGGCGGCCAGCGCGGTGAAGTGGTCGATCGGCCCCTGGTCGCCGGTGTAGAGGGTGACCCCGGTTCCGGCCAGCCTGGCCAGGTTGGCCGCGGCGGCCGGGTTGACCGCGTTCCAGACGCGGTCGGCGTCGAAGACCGGGTAGGGCGAGCCGAAGATCGCGTCGCTGTCGACGTAGGGCCCGTAGCCGACGCACCGGCCGGTGCCGGAGGTGCTCGCGGCGCACCACGCGCCCGGGAGGTCGAGTTCGGTGGCGAGGACGGTCCCGCGGATCTCCGCCATGCCGAAGTCGATGCCGCCGGACAGCGAGGCGACGTGGCCGAACAGGTCGGGCCGGGCCTCGGCGTAGCGCAGTGCGCCGTAGCCGCCCATGGACAGGCCGACGACGGCCCGGTGGGACCGGTCGGTCAGGGTGCGCAGGTTGGCGTCGATGAACGGCACGACCTGGCGGGTGTGGAAGGTCTGCCAGTTGGCCGCGCCGAGCACGGTGTTCTGCATGAGCCAGTCGGCGTACCAGCCCTTCAGGCCGCCGTCCGGGACGACGGTGATCATCGCGTTCGAGTGCAGGGCCGGGGCGGCCGCGGCGTCGTCCACGGTGCCGGCTCCGCCGTGCAGGAAGTACGTCACCGGCCAGCGCTTGCCGGGGTCCGCGGCGTAGCCCTCGGGGAGGAGGACGCGGATCCGGTGCGGTCCGGACAGCTGGGCGGTGGTCACGGTCAGCGTGAAGTCGGTGGCCGAGTGGATGACGGGCGCGCCGACCTGGGTCAGGCCGAACCCGTCGGTGAAGGGCGGCGGAGCGGTGTCGGCCGCGTGCGCGGGCGCGGCGACGAGCAACGCGGTCACGGCCGTCGCCGCGGCGACGACGGCGGCCTTCGCGCGCCGGCGCCAGGCGGGCAGGAGCGAGGTCATCAGTGGTCCTCTCGGGGTGGCGGACCCGGCGTTCGGGGCCCGGGGACTCGGGGAAGGGGACGGCCCGGGCCCCGGAGCGACTCAGGAGGGGAGCGGCTCAGGAGGGGGAGCTACAGCGCGCAGTAGGCGTCGACCGTCGCCTTGCCCGTGTCCTGCTGGCCCTTGGTCCCGGCCAGCATGTGGAACTCGTTGTTGGCGCGGGCGACCTGCTTGCTGCCGTCGTCGCTCGTGTACCAGTCGCTGAAGTAGCCCAGCACGGCGCCGTTGTGGCTCCAGGCCCACTGCCCGCACGGCAGCTGCACGTGGATGATCCCCAGGCCGTAGCCGACGGTGCCGTCGGCGGTCACCGGGACGGTGGTCTTGAGCTCGGCCTGCTGCGCGGGTGCCAGGAGCCGCCCGGTCACCAGCGCGCGGGCGAAGGCGGCCAGGTCGTCCAGCGTGGACACCATCGCCCCGGCGGGCCCGAAGGTCTGGACGTTGGACACGGTGACGTCCCGGATGCCGATGGCGATCACCGGGTACTCGTAGCCGCGCAGGTGGTTGCCGGGGATGGACGGGTCGGCGGTGGGGAAGCTGGTGTCGTGCAGGCCGAGCGGTTCGATGATCCGCTGCTGGACCTCGGTCGCCGTGTCGTTGCCGGTGACGGCCTTGATCACCATGCCGGCCAGGACGTAGTTGGTGTTGGAGTAGCCCCACTGCCCGCCCGGCGTCCCGCTGGGCTTGCGCTGCTTGAGGCCGAGGTCCACCAGGGTCTGCGGCGGCCAGGCCTGGTTGGGCTGGCCGTTCAGCGCGTAGGACAGCGAGAACACCGTGTCCTTGGCGTAGTCGGGCAGGCCGGAGGTGTGGTTGAGCAGCTGGCGGATCGTGATCTTCGTGCCGTCGTAGCCGTTGGCGGCGACGGCTCCGGGCAGCCACCTGGCGACGGTGTCGTCGAGCGACAGGCGCTGCTCGCCCTCCAGCTGGAGCAGCACGGCGGCGGTGAACGCCTTGGTGTTGCTGCCGATCCGGAACTTGGCGGCGGGATCGGCGGGCACCCTGGTGGACAGGTTGCCGACGCCCGCGTGCACGTACTGGGTGGTGTCTCCCTGGCGCACCAGGCCGATCACGCCGGGGTACCCGTCGGCGACCCCCAGCTGGGCACCGGCCTGGAGGATGCCGGCCGCGGTCGGGGTGTCGGCGCTCGCCGGTCCGGCACCGGCCAGGGCGGCCAGGGCCAGCGCCGCGCCGGCGGCGATCAGACGGAGGGGCTTCATGGGACTCCTTGGGCTGAGGGTGGGCCGTGGCGGCGGGCGGTGCTCGCGAGGCCGGGGACCTCCGGACAGCGGCGCCGCGCCGGCCGGGTACCTGCGATGCTGCGGTCGGCGCGGCCGGACGGACAGGCCACGGCACCGGCCACATGTGACCGGCCGTCCCCGGCCGGTCGCCACCGCCCACGGCGGGCGTGACCCGCGGTCAGGACGGCCCGGACGGCCCGGACGGCGTGGGCGAGGCGGGCGGCCCGGCCGGCGCGGGCGGAGCGGACGGCGGAGCAGGCGGCGGGAGGACGGCCGGCCCGGGCGGGAACGTGGCCGGCGCGTACCCGGCGTGCTGCTCGCGGAACAGCCGGCCGAGGTGGTGCTGCAGCCGCACGTGCCGGAACTGGTGGACCGCGCCGGTCTGCCGCAGCACCCCGCGCTGGTAGGCGTCGTCCAGGAAGGCCACCGTGCGCCAGGGCAGACGGCCGGTCAGCGGCAGCCACACCCGCGACAGCACGACCCACTGCCCCCACGCGGTGAACGCGAGGAGGTAGGCGACCGTACCGCCGACCCCGCCGATCGCCCCGATGACGAGGCCGTCCGACAGCTCCCAGCGCAACGGACCCAGCACACCCTGGAACAGCTCGACGACGAGGCGGCCGCAGAGCGCGATGGCGAGGGTGAGCGCCGGTGCCAGGACGAGGAACTGCCGGCCCACCGTCGCGCGGTTCGAGGACAGCAGGCTGACCGGGGTGGCCGCGGAGGTGACGTCCACGGGCGCTTCGAGCGCGGCCGCGAGCCCGAAGACCAGCCCGGCGGCCGAGCCGAAGGTCAGCCCGAAGCACACCATGTTGACGAGGGTGGCCTCGACCACGTCCGGGTCGGTGAGCGGGACCCCGGCGAACAGCGCGCGCTCCAGCGCGCGGGCGCCCGCGTACCCGGCGCCCATCACCAGTCCGCCGAGCAGGCCGTCCCCGAACCGGACCGCGAAGGTGCGGACGGGCCGGCGGCCGAGGCTGCCGTGGGTGCCGGGCAGCCGCAACCGCACGCGGGTCGGCTCGAAGGCCCTCCCGCGGCCGAAGGCGGTCAGCAGCGCGTACACGGAGCCGAACGCGAGACCGGCGACGGGCCCCACGAGAATCCCCTGAAGGAGGATCTCGCCGATCCCGAGCCGGGTACCGGGCAGCAGGCCGACGAGCAGACAGGCCAGCCAGTCGGACAGGGCGACGCTCAGCGAGGTGGCCACCACGACGGCCGTGATGCGGGTCGACCGCGGCAGCGAGTCGCCGATCCGCCACCAGGCGAGGTCCTGCCGGTCGTGGTCGAGCCGCACCAGGTGGTGCGCGAGGTGGCCGAGCCAGTGCTGGGCGCGTTCGGCGTCCCAGCCCGGCGACCGGGGCCGGTGGCCGGCGGCGTCCCGTTCGGGGGCACGGTGCCGGTACACCGCGGGGACGAAGCCCGAGAGCAGGTGCTCCTCCAGGGCCTTCGCGGTGGGGAACCGGTCGGTGTCGAGCAGTTCGGCGGGGTCGCGGTCCGGCGACTCGCTGTAGACGGTGCGCGCCAGGATGACCATGAGCGGGGTGGTCAGCACCGCGGCGAGGTTCGCGCCCGCCGCCGTCTCCCGGCTGCGCACCGCGTCGAGGACGGCGTCCCACGGCGCCGCGGCCCCGGCGGCGTCCACGTCCTCGGCGGCGCCCACGTCCTGGGCGCGGCCGCCGCCCCGGACGGTGGCGGGCCGGACGGTGACGGGCCGGACGGTCCGGGGCAGGTAGTCGACCAGGTCGTCGGGGGTGAGATCGGTGAGTTCGATGCCGGCCGCCCACAGCAGCGGTGCGTGCGCCTCCTCGACGGCTTCGGCGAACTCGCCGCGCCGGCTGGTGAGGACGAGCGGCAGCGAGGTGGTGTTGAGCGCGTCGAGGGCCTCCCGCCGCAGGCCCTCCGCGATCTCGTCGAACCCGTCGAGGACCGGGAGGACGAGGTCGGCGTCGACCAGCGCGGCGGCCAGCGGCGAACCGCCGGGGCCCCGGCGGGCCAGGTGCGGGTGGTCGCGCAGTAGCCGGCCGATCAGCCAGTCCCGCAGCGCGGTCGTCGTCGGGTCCCAGGAGCCGACGCTGAAGATGACCGGCACCCGGCCGGAGGAGGCCGGGGCCTCCAACTGGTCCAGCAGGAACCTGATCGTGAGGATCGACTTGCCCGAGCCGGCCTGGCCGAGGATCACCAGCCGGCCGGAGGAGATCCGGCGGTAGACCTCGGCCACGCTCCGCAGGTCACCGCTCAGGTCCACCTGGCGCGGCACCGCACCCGGTCCGAGCCGCTGGATGTTCTCCGAACGGTCCGTCAGGCCCGCGGGCGCCGGCTGCCACCGGACCGGGAGCGGGAACGGGTCGTGGACCCGGCGCTGCGCCTCCTCGCGCCGCCAGCGGCGCCGGACCTCGGTCGCCAGCTCCTGCGCGGCCTCCGCCAGCACGCCGTGCACCGGCTGCGGGACGGGCACCCCGGGCGCGGGCGGTCCGGGCGCGAGTGCCGCCGGTACGGGCGCCGCCGGTGCGGGCGCTTCGAGGGCGGGCGGTTCGGGGGCGGGCGGTTCGAGCGGCGCGGGGGCCACCGCGCTCCGCGACGCCGCGAGGGTGGTCGCCAGGCGCCGGCGGTCCTCCTCCCCGATGCCGAGGGCGTCGGCCAGCAGGTTCACCGTTCCCAGCCGGTGATCGGTGGACCTGCCGCTCTCCAGCCGGCGGATGGTGCGGACGCTCACTCCGGACCGTTCCGCCACCTGTTCCTGCGTCAGGCCCGCCTGGCTGCGCAGCCGGCGTAACAGCGTGCCGAGCTGATCTGTCACCGAGGCGCCTCTCTACTCGCCGGTAAGGTTCGGCGGCGAGCCTACCGGTGAGGACCGGTCAGCAATGTCCGGTGGGCTTGGCCTGTTCGGCGGGCCCGGCCGACGCCACAATCGCTGCCCCGATGGAGACCCGTGGCACGGCGAGACGCGAGGAGTCGACGTGGCGGTCCGCTACTGGTGCGGTGAGTGCGACTTCAGGACGACCTGGCTCGGCGGGCCCCAGGGGGAGCGGCAGCAGGTCGAGCACTACGCCCGGAGGCACCCCGGCATCCCGCCCGGGGGCCACGTCGAGGTCGGCCGGAACCCGGACGCCGGCTGCGGCTGCCTCGCGCTGGCGGCGGTCGCACTCCTGCTGCTGCTCGTCGCCGCAGCGTGCCACCGCTAGTACGGCAACGCTGCTCACCGTGGCGGCCGCCCGGCACCGGGAGGGCCCCGGTGCCGGGCGGCCGGGTCGCATCAGACGGGCAGGTGCCAGAGCTGGTTCGAGGTGCCGTTGCAGTCCCAGATCTGCACGACGTTGCCGTTGGTGCTGTCGTAGGCCCGGACGTCCAGGCAGCGGCCGGACTTCGTGTTGACGATCGCGCCGTCGCTCCGGACCCACCACTGCTGGGCGACGTTGCCGTTGCAGGGGCCGGTGTGCACCTGGGTGCCGTTGCCGGTGCGGCCGTCCCAGATGTCCAGGCACACGCCGACGGCGCGGATGGTGCCGTCGGCGCCGATCTTCCACCTCTGGTTGACGTTGCCGAGGCAGTCCCAGATCTGGGTGGGCGTCTTGTTGGCCATGCTGCCGCCGCGCACGTCCAGGCACTTGCCCGCGAGGCCGGTGACCTGCCCGACCGGGCCGGCCGGGACGGCGGGTCCGAACGAGACGCCGATCCACCACGGCGTGCCCATACCGAAGCAGCTCACGGAGATGGTGGTGTCGCCGGTGACCCAGGGGCTGTACGCCGGAGAGAAGACGTACGAGTTGGTGTTGAAGTCCCAGCTCGCACAGGAGCCCCCGAGGCTCCAGGCCTGCATCGGGTCGAGGCCGGTACAGGTGGCGGACCAGCCGGACTGGGTGCAGCTCCCGACGCCGCCGGGGCCCGGGACGGTCGTCGCGGACTGCGCGGCGGCCGGCTGCGCGGCGGCGGACCGCGTGGCGGCGGGGGCGGGGCTCTCGGCGGCGTCGGCGGCGGCGGGCGCGGTGAGCGCGGCGGCTCCCGCGAGCAGGGCGGTGGCGAACAGTGTGGCGGTACGGCGCATCGGAAGATCCTCACGGAGACGGGGAACCGGTCGACCCGCCTGCCAGGGAATCGTGGTGACGAAGCGACAGTTGTGCGGGTCAGGTGAGAGCTTCGGGTGCGACATGAACACGGTCAACAACGCGGGATGGAGATCACGCCAGCGGTCCGTCCACGGAGGGTGGTTGGGAGAGCGGGCGGCCGGCCGCAGCGCAGCAGGCGGGCCGCCCGACCGATCCGGCCGGAATGCGCACGGCCCGGGGCCGCCTCCGAGCCTCCGCCGTCAGCCCGGCGGGCGGTCACCGGGCCAGGTCCTCCAGGACGGCCCGCGCCGCGTTGTGCCCGGGGATGCCGCTGACGCCGCCGCCGCGGACCGCTCCCGCGCCGCACAGCAGCACGTTCGGGTGCGCCGTCGCCACGCCCCAGCGGGCCGCGGCGCCGTCGGGCTCCTCGGTCGCGAAGGGGAACGAGAGGTCCTGGTGGAAGATGTGCCCGCCCGGCAGGCCGATCTCCCGTTCCAGCTCCGGCGGCGTCCTGGCCTCCAGACAGGGCCGGCCTCCGGCGTCCCGTGCCAGGCAGTCGGCGATCGGCTCGGCCAGCACCGCGTCGAGCTGGGCCAGGCTCGACGCCAGCGCGCGCTCCTTGGCCGCCGGGTCGGCGAAGAGCCGGGCGGGCATGTGCAGGCCGAACAGGGTCAGGGTCTGGAGCCCCCGCCGGGCGGCCTCGGGCCCGAGGATCGACGGGTCGGTGAGGGTGTGGCAGTAGATCTCCGACGGCGGCGCCGAGGGGATCCGGCCCGCCGCGGCCTCGGCGTAGGCCGTCTCCAACTGCCGGTAGCCCTCGGCGATGTGGAAGGTGCCGGCGAAGGCCTCCCGGGGATCCGCGGCGGTGTCCCGGAGCCGGGGCAGCCGGCTCAGCACCATGTTGACCTTCAGCTGGGCGCCCTCCGGGGCGGGCCCGGGCCGCTCGCCCAGCAGCCGGGCGAGGACGGCCGGGGCGGCGTTCACGAGGACCCGCCTGCCCGCCGCCGTCGCCTCTCCGCCCCGGTGGCGGTACGACACCTCGGCGTCGCCGGTGCCGTCGGTGGCGACGGCGGTGACCTCGCAGCCGGTCCGGATCTCCGCGCCGGCCGCCAGTGCCGCCGCGGCCAGTGCGTCCGTCACCGCGCCCATCCCGCCGACCGGGACGTCCCAGTCACCCGTCCCGTTGCCGATCACGTGGTAGAGGAAGCAGCGGTTCTGCCGCAGCGAGGGGTCGTGGGCGTGGGTGAAGGTGCCGATCAGCGCGTCGGTCAGCACCACGCCGCGCACCAGGTCGTCGGTGAAGGTCCGTTCGACCGTCTCGCCCAGCGGCTGCTCGAAGAGGCTCTCCCACGCGGCGTCGTCCGCGATCCGCCGGCGGAGTCCGGCGCGCGAGGGCAGCGGCTCGGTGAGCGTCGGGAACACCCGCCGGGCGACCTGCTCGGTCGTCCCGTAGAAGCGCCGCCAGGCCTCCCACTCCCGCTCCGTGCCGGTCAGTGCCCGGAACGACTCCCGGGTCCGGCCGGGGTCGGCCGCGTCCACCAGCAGGCCGGTGGGCTTCCCGTCGCGGACGACGGGCGTGTACGAGGCGATCCGGCGCCGCCGGAGTTCCAGTCGCAGCCCGAGGTCCCGCACGACCTGGTGCGGCAGCAGGCTCACCAGGTACGAGTACCGGGACAGCCGCGCGTCCACCCCCGCGAACGCGCGGGTCGAGACCGCCGCCCCGCCCACCCGCGGCAGCCGCTCCAGCAGCAGGACCCGGAGTCCGGCCCGTGCGAGGTACGCCGCTGCCACCAGCCCGTTGTGTCCGCCACCGACGATCACGGCGTCGTGGCGGACGGACGCGTTCGCGTTCACACGGCCACGCTACGGCACCGCGGAGGGCCGGGGAACGGCCGTGCGTCAACGGGTCGCGTCCGGACCGCGGCGGGTGGCGGCCGCGCCCGCCGGGTCGTCGCGTCCCGGTCCCGGGGAGGAGCCGGGGGCGTGGCGGACGGCGTGGTTCACCTCCGGCACCGGGGTCGCCGGGCGGCCGCGCCGCCGGTGCAGCCAGAGGTAGAGCAGCAGGCACGGCAGCAGCACCCCGGCGACGCTGAGGACGACGAAGGCGGTGAGGCTCTCGATGTGCCGGACCAGCCAGGCGAAGTTCTGCCCGAAGAAGCCGACGACGAAGGACAGCGGGAGGAACACGGTCGCGATGACCGTGAGCCGCTCCATCGTGGCGCTCTGCCGGAGGTTGATCCTGTTCTGCTCGACGGAGATCACCGCGATGTTCGCCTCCAGGACGGTGGCCAGCAGGTCGCGCTGGGCGGCGACCTCCTCGTTGACCAGCAGCAGGTGGTCGTGCACGTCGTGGAAGTACGGCAACAGCCCGCCCGCGGTCCGGCCGGGCTGGAGGCGCCGGGCGAGTACGGCGAGCAGGGGGTGGACGGCGCGGTAGAAGTCGGTGGCCTCCCGGCGCAGGAAGTAGATCCGCTCGGTCGGGGCGACCGTCCCGGAGAACACGGTGGCCTCGATCTGCTCGATGTCGCGTTCGAGTTCGGCGACGACGGGCGCGTAGCTGTCCACGACCTGGTCGAAGATCGCCCACAGGGTCGAGGTGCTGCCGGTCCGCAGCAGTTCGGGACTGCGTTCGAGCCGGCTGCGCGCACCGGTCAGCTCGCTGGCGATGCCCTGGCGGACGGTGATCACGAAGTGTTCGGCGAGGAAGACGCTGATCTCGCCGGAGTCGATCTCCTCACGCTCGTCGTCGTAGCGTGCGGTGCGCAGGATGATCAGCTCGGTGCCGTCCTCGTACTGCTCGGCCTTCGGCCGCAGGTGGAAGGCCTGGGCGTCCTCGACGGCGAGTTCGTGCAGCCCGAAGCTCTCGCGCACCCGGGCCAGCTCCTCGGGGCCCGGTTCGAACAGGCCCAGCCAGACGAATCCGCCCTGCGTGCAGCGCGCGGCCGCCTCCTCCAGCGACATGGGGCCCTCGTGCTGCCGGCGTCCGTCGCGGTAGTGCGCGCAGTCGACGATCATGGCGGCCCTCCTCCTCGCACCCGGCCGGCCGCGCCGAGTGCCGCCCGCCGGCGGCGTGGCGCGCCGTGGCGGCCCCACAGCTGAGATGTTCCTCCTGTCCGCCCGGACCCGCCCGGCGGGCCCGGGGCTGTCCGGCCGGGCAGGGCGGTCCTCCGCGCTGCGGTCACCGGGCGGGCCGTGGTCGCCGGCCGGTCACCCGACGGCTGTGCCCGGAGGACCGCTGGGCGCCGGGGGCGCTGCGGACGGCGAAGGTGGCGGGGGTGGCGGGGCGTTCGATGCTCCGACGGCGCTGACCAGGGCCTGCGCCTGGGTGTCGACGAGCCTCGTGAACAACTGCTGGGAGTATCCGAAGACGATGGCCCAGGCGATGATCTGGGCCGATGAATCGAGGGCCGACAGGCCGGGGACGAATCCTCCGCGCATGAGGAGCAGGCCGAGTACGGCTGTGAGCGCACCCATGGGGAGCTTGAGGAGCGCGAGGACGACCGGAACGTTGTAGGGGGTCGCCGATCCCCTGATTCGACGCAAGGACGTGGCGGCGGCGATTCCGGCGGCCACCAGGCCGACGATTTCGATGAGGATGTAGTCCGACGGCGATGTCGCGGCGGCCAGATTCGCGTCGACGTCCGGATAGATGGGATCCGGGTCCATTCCACTGGGGCAGACGACCACGTAGCCGGCCTCGCCGAATCCCACGGGGGGAGTGAAGCACAACGGGAGGATGTCGTCCTTCGCCGCCCCGAGGAATCCGATCCAAACGGCTCCCCCGATCAGAATTGCGGCGACCCACCCGACGATATTGACGAAGCTGCGGAGTCTGAGGGTCTCACGAATTCCCGTCTGCCGGGCCACGCTGACCGCGTCCAGGATGGACTCCAGATTCGAGGCCGTGAGCATGCCGGTCTTGAGGAGGCCCTGGTTGATCTGCTCGACCTTGATCCGCCGGGGATCATTCGCGGGAAGCTGGTCCTGGACCAGCGCAAGCACGCCCGGCATCATCGGGATGACCTCGCCGGGCTCCGAAAGCCTCAGCAGCAGGTTGTGCGCGGCGTCCAGGTGAATCTGTCCGACGGTCAGGTGCGAGCCCGTCTTGAAGATCGCGTGCCGCTTGTGCGAAAGCGCTCTCCTGGCGTCTTCCAATTCATTGAAGGCCTGTGCCAGCAGGCCTTGGACGTCCCGCGCGCCGTTGTGCCTCTGCTCCCTTTCGCACAGAAGCGCCCACAGCTCGTTCACCCGCGCGAGGAGTACCTCTCGAAGCTCCCAGGGCCCTAATTCGAACCTCTGCACCTTGCTTCGGTTTGTGCGCGGGGTGTCAGCCATGCGAGGATTCTAGGCGTCCGCATATCGGGGCGCATCCCTGGTGTGCTCCGAATTGCGCCCGATGACGTAATTTCCGTCCGGCCGGTACCGCCGCTCAGGTGATGTGAACGGCCTCCGCCCGCCGCCCGGGCAGCCCCACCCGCCGGGTCCGCCCCCCAGGACGGCCGTCCCGAACGGGAATCGCGGGGAGCGGGGGTCCAGGGCAGCGGGAGTTCACGCGGGAACGAACCGGACCCGGAACAGGTGGGGCCAGAGTTTCCCGGTGACCAGGAACTCGTCGGTGCCGGGGACGGCGGCGATGCCGTTCAGGACGGCCCGGCGCCCCGGGCGCCCGCCGGCCGGGAACAGGCCGCTCGCGTCCACGCTCGCGGTGACGGCCCCGGTGGCCGGGTCCACGCGGATGATGGTGTCGGAGCCCAGGACGTTGGCCCAGACCGCGCCGTCGTCCGTGCACTCCAACTCGTTGAGCCGCCGCACGGCCCTCCCGCCGCGGGTCACTTCCACGCGGCCGGTGACCGCGAACGAGTCCGGGTCGCGGAAGGTGAGCCGGTGCGAACCGTCGCTCATCACCAGGCGGTCCCGCCCGTGGTGCCCCTGGTGCCCCTGGTGGCACAACCCCCACCCCTCGCCCGAGTAGGCGACCCGGCGGAGCTCCGCCAGGGTCGCGCGGTCGCGTTCGACCGCCACGCCGTCGCGCCAGGTCAGCTGCCACACCCGGTCCCCCAGTACGGTGATCCCCTCTCCGAAGAGCCCCTCGCCCAACGCCGCGCGCGCCAGGGGCGGTTGCCCGGGCGGGCCGGCCGTGAGCACCGACCGGCCGACCCTTCCCGTGCCCTCGTACAGCAGTGGGCCCCCGAACTCCAGCCCCTGGGTGAAGGCTTCCCCGTCGTGCGCCAGCGTCTCCAGGACCTGCACCCGCAGGAGCTCGACGCCGCCCGCGCCGCCCGGGGCCGGCGCGGTCGTGCGCCCGCCGGCCGCCGTGCCCAGGGCGAGGGCGACGGCCAGGGCGCACCCTCCGGCCAGGGCCGAGGCTCCGGTCACGCGCAGGACTCCGATCGCCATGGCCTGCCCAACGAGCGCACCCGTACCCGGGCCACGCGGCGAAGGGGCGACACCGGGACCGGGGCCGCCGCCGGGCGTGCGGATCCGAGGCCTCAGGGGCCCGCCGTCTCGGGGCCCGCCGTCTCAGGCCGAGCGGCGGTAGTAGGTGACGGCGATCCTGACCGGGCCGTCGTCCGGGGCGGTGGCGAGCGCGCGGACGACGACGATGTCGCGGCCGCCCGGGGCGCGGACGCAGAAGCTCCGGTCGGGGCCCACCGCGGTGAAGGGGAGCGCGGTGGCGGGCCGGGTCTCGACGCCCTTGACGCAGTCGGGGAGGGTGAGGCCGCCGCCCGGTGCGATGTAGGCGTCGCTGTCCTCCGGGATGTAGAACTCGCCGGCGTGGCGGCCCAGGTACCAGCCGGAGGTGTCCTGGGGCGCGACCTTCCCGGCCTTGAGGTCGAACTCGTAGGAGTGGTCGGGAGAGGTCAGTTCCAGGGCGGTGTAGACGGCGGTGAAGCCGGCCAGCGTGGTGGCCTGCGCGGACGGAGACGCGGTCGGAGGGGTGGCCGGGGAGGCGGACGGGGCCGGGGAGGGCGCGCCGCCGGGCGCGGCCCCGGCGGACGGGGCGAGGCTTCCGGTGGCGGCGACGTTCTGGTCGTCGAGGTCGTCGAAGTCGTAGGGGTCGAGCAGGAGGACCGCTCCGGCGGCGCCGACGAGCAGTGCCGCCGTCGTCAGGAGGGCGGTCCGGGCGCGCCGGCGCGCGGTGCCGGCCTTCCCGCGTCCGGCCTCCCTGTGTCCGGAGGCTCCGTGTCCGGGGGCCAGGTCGTCGACGGGCGCGGGCTGGAGGCGGGTGGCCGCCGCGGGCTCGGCGGGGACGAGCGCGGTCGGGGCCTCGGCCGAGAGCCGGGCCGTCGCGCCGTGCGGGTCGGTGGACGGGGGAGGCGTGGTCGGCGGGTCGCTGTGGCGGCGGATCTCGGTGCTGACCTGGCGGGGCAGCCAGTCCTCGGAGAAGCGCAGCTCGCCGCCGGTGGCGGGGTGGCTGCGGGCGGCCTCGATCAACCGGTCGGTGTCCGGGCGCTGTTCGGGGTCCTTGGCGAGGCAGAGCCGCACCAGCTCGTGCAGCCCGGCCGGCAGCAGGGAGAGGTCGGGCTCCTCGTGCACCGCCCGGTAGAGCGCGGCCGGTTCGGGCCCGTCGCCGAAGGGCGGTGTGCCGGAGCCCACGTGCGCGATCAGGGCGCCCAGGGCGAAGACGTCGGTGGCCGGGGTCGCGGCGAGTCCGAGGACCTGTTCGGGGGCCATGAAGCCCGGTGAGCCGATGCGCAGGCCGGTGCCGGTGAGCGGTACGGCGTCGGCGGCGCGGGCGATGCCGAAGTCGATGACGCGCGGGCCGTCGGCGGCCAGCAGGACGTTGCCGGGCTTGAGGTCGCGGTGGACGACGCCGGCGGCGTGGATCGCCTGCAGCGCCTCGGCGACGCCGGCCAGGAGCAGGAGGACGGTGCGCTCGGGCAGCGGGCCGTGGCGGTGGACGACCTGCTGGAGGGAGGGGCCGGGCACGAAGGTGGTGGCCAGCCAGGGGGTGGCGGCGTCGGTGCCCGCGTCGACCACCTGGGCGGTGTACAGGCCGTGGATGCGCCGGGCGCTGGCGACCTCCTGGGCGAAGCGGTGCCGGAAGTCGGGGTCCTCGGCGAGCTCGGGCCGGACGACCTTGAGCGCGACCGGGCGGCCGCCGGGGGTGTACGCGAGGTAGACGCGGCCCATGCCGCCCGCGCCCAGCCGTGCGCAGAGGCGGTAGCCGCCGACCTCGCGGGGATCGTCCGGGCACAGTGCCCGGAACGCCGTGGGCGACGGGGCACCGAAGGACTCTGCGGTCATGCTGGCTCCCAGCGGGTCGAGCGGGTGTGGCGGCGGGCCGTTCCGCCCCCGGGGGGCGGCCCGCGCGGTCGTCGGCGCGGTGAACCGCAGGGATCATACCCCGACTGGAGTTTCAGTCAGGATGGGGTCGAGGCCGGAAGCCGCCGGCTTCCCGGTAAGGTGATCGCTTGTGGCTGACCGTCGAACCCTGATCATGGAAGCGGCTGCGCGGGTCATCGCCCGGCGCGGCGTCCGCGGGCTGCGCGTGGAGGAGCTGGCAGCCGAGGCGGGCGTGTCCACCGCGCTGATCTACTACCACTTCAAGGACCGCGCGGGGATCCTCCGCGCGACGCTGGAGTTCATCAACGACCGCGCCGAGCGGTACACGACGGAGCGCGCCGCGGACGCGCCGCCCCTCGACGCCCGGGGCGAGCTGGAGCAGACCCTGCTGCTGGAACTCCAGGACACCCCCGAGGTGCGGGAGAACAGCACGGCGTGGGGCGAACTGCGGGCGAGCGCGGTGTTCGACCCGGATCTGCGGGAGGACCTCGCCCGGGCCACGCTGGTGTGGGTCCAGGAGGTCACCGACCTGCTCGGCCGGGTGCACCCGATGAACGGCGTCGCCTCGCTGGCCGCCTCCGCGGAGCGGCTGACCGCACTGCTGGAGGGCCTGAGCGTCCGCTGGCTCAGCGGGAGCCTGCCGGTGGCGCACGCGCGGGAGCTGATGCGCGGTGCGATCGACGCCGAACTGGAGCGGCTGCGCGCCTGACGGGCGCCGCGACCGGCCCCGGGTCCGAGAACGGGCCCGGGGCCGGTCCGCGTCCGCACGCAGGTCGTCCGGGGACGGGTCGTCCGGACGCAGGTCGTCCGGGGACGGGTGGTCAGGGGGCGGGGCGGTCCGTCGGCACGGCGCAGAGCTGTCTCGTGAATCTTGACTGAAAATTCAGTCAATGCGAGAGTGGAGGAGCGGCGCCGGACGAAACCCGCCCCGGGCGCCCTATGCAAGGCCACCGGCCGTGCCCGGCACGCGCCGCCGACGGACCGCCGTCGCCGCGCGGCAGGCCACCCGGTGGGCAACACTTGACTTGGAGATCCGAATGAGCGACACCCACGGTGACAGCCGCTCCCTGTTCGGTCGCCTCTTCGGGGCCCGGGCCCCGCGCGGGTCGGTCCCGGACGCCGGCCGCGCGGAGGACGGGACGGAGGCCGGCCTCCCGCAGTGGTGGGTGGACCGCGACGACGTCCCGCACACCCGCACCTGGATGTCGTGGCCCTCGCGCAAATCGGTCTGGGGCCGGCAACTGTCGGGCGTCCAGCAGGACATCGCCCTGATCGCCCGGACCGTCGCCCGCTTCGAGCCGGTCCTCCTGTGCGCGCCGGACGGCTACAGCGTCCGGGAGGCGCAGTTCCTGTGCGGCCCCTCCGTCACGGTGACCGACGCCGTCCCCACCGACGACCTGTGGATGCGCGACATCGCCCCCGTGTTCCGGCGTAACGGCTACGGGCGGCTCGACGCCGTCGGCCTCAACTTCAACGGCTGGGGCGGCAAGCAGACGCACCGCGACGACGCGGAGGCCGCGCGCGGCATCGCCGGGCTGCTCGGACTCCCCTTCTCCTACGCGGAGTTCGTCGGGGAGGGCGGCTCGGTCGAGTCCGACGGCGACGGCACCCTGATGGCCACCGAGAGCAGCCTGGTCAACAAGAACCGCAACCGGGGGATGAGCCGGGACGAGATCGAGGAAGCCGTCCTGGAGGTGTACGGGGCGGACCGGATGATCTGGGTCCCGGGCATCAAGGGCAAGGACATCACCGACGACCACATCGACGTCACCTCCCGGTTCGTCCGCCCCGGTGTCGTCATGGTGCAGCTGCCCCCGGCGGACCGCGACGACGTCTGGGCCCGGGGCGCCCGGGAGCAGTTCGACATCCTCTCCCGCGCCACGGACGCCCGCGGCCGCGGGCTCCGGGTGATCCGGGTGGACGGCCCGGACACCGTGCGCTCGCGCGACCCGAAGTTCGTCGACTCGTACCTCAACTTCCACGTGGTCAACGGCGGCGTCATCGCCACCCGGTTCGGCGACCCGGTCAAGGACGAGGCGGCCCGGCGCACCCTCGCGGAGGCCTTCCCGGGGCGCGAGGTCGTCCAGCTCGACGTCGACCGCCTGATGGCCGGCGGCGGCGGCATCCACTGCTCGACCATGCAGGAACCGGTGCCCTGAGACGGGCCGGCCCCCGGAGCGGCGCACCGCCGCGGCACACCGCCACGCCGCCACGCCGTCGCGACCGCGACCGCAGCTGTGACCGCGACCGCCCCCGGGGCCCGCCCGGCCGCACCACGCCCAGCCCTTCCGAACCCTCGTCCCGCCGGAGCCTCCCGTGTCAGACCTGTCCTCGTTCTTCTCCTCCGCCCGGTCCGCCCCCTCCCGCCGGACGGTCCTGCGCGCCGCGGCCGGCGCCGGCCTGCTGACGCTGGGGGCGGCGGCCTGCGCCGCACCGGACGACGCCGAGGAGGCGCTCCCCCCGGGCGCCTCGGAGTCGTCCGCGCCGTCCGCGCCGGGTGGGTCGCCCGCGCCGGACGGGGCGCAGCCGCCCGCACCCGGCGGCGGGGCCACCCCCGGGCGCCGGTTCGGCGCCGAGTGGGAGAGCCACACCCGGACCTTCATGTCCTGGCCGGCGTCCACCGGCATCTGGGAGGACCAGCTCCCCGCCGTCCGCGCGGACATCGCACGGCTCGCCCGCGCCGTGGCGGGCTACGAGGCGGTCGTGATGTTCGCCCGCCCCGGGCAGGTGGACGCGGCGCAGAACGCCTGCGGCAACGGTGTCGAGGTGGTCCCGCTGCCCGTCGACGACCTGTGGGCCCGGGACACCGTGCCGGTGTTCGTCGAGGACGGGTCGACCCTGAAGGGCGTCGACTTCAACTTCAACGGCTGGGGCAACAAGCAGAAGGAGCACGGGAACGACTCGGCGCTGGCCGCCGCCGCCCTCGGGAAGTACGGGCTCGAACGCGTCCGCACACCGCTGGTGGCGGAGGGCGGCTCCTTCGAGACCGACGGGCAGGGCACCCTGATGGTCACCGAGAGCTCGGTGGTCAACCAGCGCCGCAACCCGGGGAAGAGCCGGGACGAGATCGAGGCCGAGCTGAAGAAGGCGCTGGGCGTGACCAAGGTGATCTGGTTCGCCGGGGTGCGCGACCAGGACATCACCGACGCGCACGTGGACTGCCTGGTGCGGTTCGCGGCCCCGGGGGTCGTCCTGCTGGACCAGCCGTTCCCGGGTGCGCCCGCCGACGTCTGGTCGCGCTCGGCCGCGCAGGCGCGCGAGGTCCTGAAGACCGCCACCGACGCCCACGGGAAGCCGCTGCGGGTGATCGACCTGCCGCAGCCCGACCCCGACCGCATCACCGGCAAGGGCGACGCCTTCGTCTCCTCGTACATCAACTTCTACGTCGCCAACAAGTCCCTGTTCCTGCCGCGGTTCGGGGACGCCAAGGCGGACGACCGGGCCCAGCAGATCCTGCGCGACCACTTCCCCGGCCGCGACATCGTCCCGGTGAAGATCGACAGCATCGCCTCCGGCGGTGGCGGCATCCACTGCTCGACCCACGACCAGCCCGGCAAGCCGGACGCGGGCTAGAAAGCCTGCCTCTCGGATCCATGCCGGGCGCCGCTCGGTGGCCGTACGTGCGTCAGGCCCGGCCGGGGTGTTCCCCTCGGCCGGGCCTGATGCGATTTTCAGGACGGAGGATCAGTCGGTCGAAGGCCGGCGACCGGGCAGGGCGTCCGCGAGTTCCGCATCGATCGCCTCGCCGAGCAGCCGGCGGGCGTGGTCGAGCGGGAGTGACCCGCTGAGCCACCGGATGCTGAGTCCTTCCAGCAGGGCCGTGAGGCGCTCCGCGGACGCGGCGTGCGCCGGTGCGATCCCGGCGGGGCGGGCGCGGCCGAGCAGGTCGGCGATCTCGTGGACCCAGGTGTGGGTGGCCCGGGCGAGGTCGTCGCGCAGCCCGGCATCGAACACCGCGCTCGCCCGCAACTCGCCCCAGGCGGTGCTGTTCTCGCGGACCTCGGCGGTGTCCTGGAGCTCCGGGAGCAGTGCCTGCGCCAGCTCCGCCCCGGGGGTGTCCACGAGGGTCTCGCGGCCCGGTTCGGCGGCGTAGCGGTCGGCCCGTTCGCTGATGAACCCCAGGGTCTCGCGGAGGAGCCCGGCCCGGTCGGTGAAGTGGTAGTAGATCAGCGAGGTCGACACCCCGGCCTCGGCCGCGAGGTCCGCGACCCGCAGTCCGCGGACGCCGCGCTGCGCGATGGCCCGGGTGGCGGCTTTGACGATCTCTGTTCGACGGTCTGACACAGGCGCTCACTCTACTCGTAGGTAGAGGCTTTCGGGTCGAATTCCTGATTGGATCTTCAGGCTGTACGGCGCGGACGACGAGGCGAGCTCCCTGCCGATTGAGGCTTCTGTGCCGTTTTGACCGTCCCATGGGCGGGCTGCATCGAGGATCTCCCTGGGTCGCCGAGCAAGTGGGCGAGGGAGATTGGCCGGAAAATGTTGACTGAACTTTCAGTTCGGTCCAGGATGTGGGTCACCCCACACCTCCCGATCCCTCCAGGGAGCCTCATGAACCACCCCTTCTCCTCCCGCCGCAGCGTGCTCAAGGCCGGCGCGGCGGCCCTGCCGCTGGCCGCCCTCGGCGCCGCACTGCCGATGAGCGCCCGCGCCGCCTCGGCGGCCCCCACCCCCGCGGCCGCCGACCCGCGGGCCGGCTCGGCACTGCGGATGCCGGCCGAGACCGATCCGCACGCCCGCACCTTCATGGCCTGGCCCGCGCTCTCCTCGGTCTGGCAGGACCAGCTGTCCGGTGTGCGCCGGGACATCGCCGAACTCGCCCACACGATCTCGCGCTTCGAGCCGGTCGTGGTGCTGGCCCGACCCGGTCAGGCCGCCGCCGCGCGTTACGCCTGCGGATCGGGCGCGTACCACCCGATCGAGGTCCTGGACATCCCGGTCGACGACCTGTGGATCCGCGACTTCGGGCCGACCTTCGTCGCCGGGCCCGGGGCGGTCGCCGGCGTGGACACCAACTTCAACGGCTGGGGCAAGCGCGGCACGTCGTACTACCAGCCGTACGCCAACGACGCGGCGGCGGCCGCCACCCTCCTCGCCGAGTACGGCGTCAACCGGATCCGGGCCCCGTTCGTCGGCGAGGGCGGCTCCCTGGAGACGGACGGTGACGGCACCCTGCTCGTCACGGTCAGCTCCCTGGTCAACCCCAACCGGAACCCCGGCAAGTCGCAGGCCCAGGTGGAGCAGGGGCTGAAGTCGGCGCTGGGCATCGAGAAGGTCATCTGGGTCCCCGGCCTGGCCGGCCAGGACATCACCGACTGCCACATCGACTGCCTCGCCCGGTTCACCGCTCCCGGCAAGGTCATCCTCGACCAGCCCGGGCCGGGCGCCGACGACCGCTGGGTCGCGGTCTACAACGAGACCAGGCGGCTGCTGTACGCGGCCACCGACGCCCGGGGCCGCCGGCTGCAGATCACCGAACTGCCGGGCCCGGACCGCCGGGAGATCCGCGGCCGGGGCAAGGAGTTCCTCTCCAGCTACACCAACTACTACACGGTCAACGGCGCCGTCATCGCCCCGCAGTTCGGCGACGGCTACGCCGACGGTGTCGCCTACGCGATCCTCCAGGCCGCCTACCCGGACCGCCGGATCGTCCAGACCGCCATCGACGGCATCGCGAGCGGCGGCGGCGGGATCCACTGCTCCACGCAGTCCCAGCCCACCGTGCCCGAGGCCCGCTGAGGCCTCCCACCGCCCCCGCCGGGGCACGCTGCCCGTGCCCCGGCGGGACCGCACCGGCCGTGCGGGCCGCGCCGACCTGCCGCGCCGACCGACCTGCCGCACCGGCCGCACCGAACGACCGAACGACCGAACGACCGAACAGAGATGAGTCCCATCGTGAGTTTCCGTATGCCTGCCGAGTGGACCGAGCACGAGGGCTGCCTGATGGCCTGGCCGACCCGTGCCGAGCTGTGGGGCGGGACCTTCGAGGAGGTCAAGCGGGAGTACGCCGACGTCGCCCGGGCGATCGCCGGGTTCGAGCCGGTGACGATGGTCGCCCGGCCCGGCCAGGGCGAGGAGGCCCGCGCCCTGTGCGGGGACGGCGTCGAGGTGGTGGAACTGCCCATCGACGACTCCTGGTTCCGCGACTCCGGGCCGATCTTCGTGCTCGGGCCCGACGGCGAGCGCGCCGGCGTGGACTTCCGCTTCAACGCCTGGGGCGGCAAGCACCACCCGTGGGACACCGACGACAAGATCGCCGGGGTCCTGCTGGAGCGCCTCGGTGTCGAGCGCATCGACTCCCGGATGATCCTGGAGGGCGGCGCCGTCACCGTGGACGGCGAGGGCACCCTGATCACCACCGAGCAGTGCCTCCTCCACCCCAACCGCAACCCGGGCATGAGCAAGGAGGAGATCGAGGCCGAGCTGAAGGCGAAGCTCGGCGTCACCACGGTGATCTGGCTGCCCTGGGGCGGTCTGCTGGACACCGAGACCGACGGCCACGTGGACGGCGTGTGCGCCTTCGTGGCCCCCGGCAAGGTGGTGGTCCAGCTCCCGAGCGACCCGGAGCACCCCGACTACGCCCGGATGCGCGAGAACCGGGCCGTGCTGGAGGCGGCCGTGGACGCCCGGGGCCGCCGGCTGGAGATCCTCGACCTGCCGCAGGCCGCCTTCGTCGACGTCGACGGCAAGCGGACCGAGGTCGGCTACCTCAACTTCTACATCGCCAACGGCGGTGTCGTCGTCCCCGTCGCCGGGGTGCCCGAGCAGGACGAGGGCGCGCTCGCGGTGATCGCCGCGGCACTGCCCGGCCGCAAGGTCGTCGGCATCCGCTCCCGGGTGATCGCCTACGGCGGCGGCGGGGTCCACTGCATCACCCAGCAGGTCCCGGTGGCCCGCCCCACCGCCTGACCCCGCCGGGCACCCGCCCCGCCCAGCCCCACCGCCGGCGCCCGCACCGCCCGGCGCCCCCCACCACCCAGCCCCACCGCCCAGCGCCCCCCACCGCCCGGCGCCCCCCACCACCCGCCGCCCGGCGGGCCCGCGGCCCACCCGCGGACCCGCCGGGCCGCCACCCTCCCTCGCCCCGTCACGCACGGAAGAGAGCCACCCTCATGCCAGAGCCCCAGGACGGGTCCCGCACCCGCAGATCCCCGCGCCGCCGGCCCGCCCTCCCGGCCGCCGCCCTGGCCGCCGCGACCTTCGCCGCGTTCACGTTCGCCTCCGGCTGCGCCGGCCCGCCGAAGAACGGGGGCGCCGACGGCGAGTCGTACCAGCTGTCCGCCGGCACCCCCGCCGCCGTCGGCGAGCTGGACTCGTTCACCTGGGCCGTCTACGCCGAGCCGCCCACCCTCGACTACGTCTCGGCCTTCGACTACCCGCAGAACACCGTCCTGTCCAACGTCTGCGAGAGCCTGATGCGGTGGACCCCGCAGCTGACCCTCGCCCCCGGGCTGGCGGAGAAGGCGTCCAACCCCGACCCGACCACCTGGGTCTACGACCTGCGGCCCGACGTGCACTTCCACGACGGCCGCGTGATGACCGCCGACGACGTCGTCTACAGCCTCGGCCGCCAGACGGACCCCGACAACGCGGCCGCCTGGGCGCAGCAGTTCCAGAACGTCGGCAGCATCACCAGGACCGGCCCGCTCCAGGTCACCGTCAGACTCACCCAGCCGGACTCGCAGTTCAACCAGTACATGGCCACCGCCGCCGGCGTCGTCGCCTCGAAGGCCGGGATCGAGGCGGCCGGAAAGGACTACGGCACCAGCGGGGGCCTGGCCTGCACCGGGCCGTTCGAGCTAGGCGACTGGAACAAGGGCCAGTCGGTCGAGCTCAAGCGCTTCGACGGCTACTGGGGGAAGAAGGCGAAGTCGGCGAAGGCGGTCTTCCGCTTCCTCACCGACCCCTCGGCCCGGGTCAACGCGCTGCTCAGCGGCGAGGCCGACGGCGGCTACCTGATCCCCACCGAGAGCTACGGGCGGCTGCGGGACGGCGGCTCGGGCACGCTCTACTTCGGTGAGGGCCTGAGCACCGTCAACGTCAACGTCACCAACATGCAGGGCGTGCTCGGCGACCTGCGCGTCCGCCAGGCGCTGTCGCTCGCCCTCGACCGGACCGGCTTCGTGCGCGCCGGCCTCGGCGGGGCCGGGTACGTCACCGGTTCGCTGACCAGCCGCGCCGCCTGGGCGGGTGCGCCGGAGGAGGTGCGCAAGGACGCCTTCGAGGGCCTCACGCCCACCGCACCGGACATCGACCGGGCCAAGGCGCTGGTCAAGGAGGCCGGGGCCACCGGCAAGACCCTCACCGTCGCCACCAGCCCGATCGGCCAGGACGTGTCGGTCCTGGCCACCGCCGTGCAGTCCGCCGGCGCGAAGATCGGCCTCGACGTGCGGCTGAAGACGATCGCCCCCAACGCGTTCACCGCGCTGTTCACCGATCCGCAGGCGCGCGAGGGCATCGACCTGTTCCCGGAGACGTACTACGACTCCATCACCGACCCGCTCGACCTGCTGGCCAACTTCAGGACCGGCGCTTTCCAGAACTTCGCGTCCTTCAGCGACCCCGCCTACGACGACCTGGTCAAGAAGGCGGTCAACGCCTCCGACCCCGCCGAGCGGTTCGCCATCACCGCCCACCTCCAGCAGGTCGCCTCCGACCAGCTGCTCTGGATCCCGGTCGCCGAGTGGCCCACCGCGGTCTTCATCAACAAGCGGACCACCGGCGCCCCGACCACCATCTCGTACATGTACCACCCGTGGGCCGCCGACGTGGGGGCGGCCCGGTGAGCTTCCTCAGATTCGCCGCCCGCCGGCTGGCCGAGATGGCCGCCACCCTGGTCGGCGCCTCCTTCGTGATCTTCGGTGCGATGTACCTCGCGCCCGGCAGCCCGGCGAGCTTCCTGCTCGCGGGCCGCTCGGCCTCCCCGGAGGCCCTGAAGGCGGTCAACGCCCAGTACCACCTGGACGACCCCTTCCTCGTGCAGTACCTGCGGTGGGCCGGCCAGGTCCTGCACGGCGACTTCGGCCGCTCGATCACCTACCGCACGGACGTCTCCCGGCTCCTCGCCGACCGGCTCCCGGCGACCCTGCTGCTGGTCTTGATGGCGCTGGTGCTCGTCGTCGCCCTCGGCCTGCTGCTCGGCTGGATCGGTGCCGTCCGCGGCGGCGCCGCCGACTCCGCCGCCCTGGTCGGCACCACCGTCGCCGTCGGCACCCCCTCCTTCGTCGCGGCCGTCCTGCTGCAGGGCCTGTTCGCGGTGAACCTGGGCTGGTTCCCCACCGGCGGCACCGGGGACGGCCTCGGCCGGATGCTCTGGCACCTCGCCCTGCCCGCGCTCGCCCTCGCGCTCTACCTGATCGGCATGCTCGCCCGGGTCACCCGCGCCGCGATGCTCGACGTCCTCGGCCACGAGCACGTCACCGTCGCCCGCAGCCGGGGCGTCGCCGAGTACCGGGTGATCCGCCGGCACGTCTTCCGCAACGCGCTCGGCACCGTGCTGACCACCGGTGGGCTCATCGTGTCCACCCTGCTGGTCTGCACCGTCCTGGTGGAGACGGCGTTCAGCGTCGGCGGGATCGGCCAGCTCCTCGAACTGTCCACCACCACCAAGGACTTCCCCACCGTGCAGGCGATCTCCCTGATCATGGTCGGGCTGTTCATGGCGGTGAACCTGGTCGTCGACCTGCTCCACCCGCTGGTCGACCCCCGGGTCGCCCTCGGAGCGAGGAAGAGCGCCTGATGACTGCCACCGTGCTGCGCCGGCCCGGCCTCGGCCGCATCCGCACCGCCCGCGCACCGCTCCACCTGCTCTGCCTCGGCTTCGTCGCCCTCGTCGTCCTGGCCGCCGTCCTCGCCCCGTGGCTCGCCCCCGAGGACCCGAACGCCGTCGACCTGGGCAACGCGCTCGCCGGACCCTCCGCCGAGCACCTGCTCGGCGTCGACGCCGCCGGGCGGGACACCCTCTCCCGCCTGGTCACCGGCGCCCGCACCTCCCTGCTCGGACCGCTCGGCGTGGTCGCCTTCTCCACCGTGGCCGGCGTCGCCGTAGGCGTCACCGCGGCCTGGCGGGGCGGCTGGCTGGACTCGGTCCTCTCCCGCAGCACCGAACTGGTCTTCGCCTTCCCCGGCATGCTGCTGGCCATCCTGATCGTCTCGGTGTACGGCGAGGGCCTGCTCGCCCCCGTCATCGCCCTGGCGATCGCCTACCTGCCCTACGTCAGCCGCCTCACCCGCTCCCTCGTCCTCGCCGAACGCGCCCGCCCCTACGTCGAGGCCTACCGGGTCCAGGGCCACTCGGGGCTGCAGATCTGCCTGCGCCACGTCGTCCCCGGCATCGCCCCGGTCGTCCTCGCCCAGGCCACCGTCAACTTCGGCTACGCCCTGATCGACCTGGCCGGACTCTCCTTCCTCGGGCTCGGCGTCCCCGCGCTCACCCCCGACTGGGGCCGGATGGTCTTCGACGGCCAGTCCGCCGTCCAGCACGGCTACCCGCTGTCGGCGGTCCTGCCCTGCGCCGCGATCGTGCTGACGGTCGTCGCGTTCAACGTCGTCGGCGAACGCTGGGCCGACCAGGTCGCCAGGAGGGACCGATGACCGTCCTCGACATCCGCGACTACCGCCTGCGCCTGCCGGACACCGCCCGGCCCGTGCTCGCCGGAGTCGACCTCACCGTCGCCGCCCGCGAGACGGTCGCCCTGGTGGGGGAGTCCGGCTCCGGGAAGAGCCTCACCTCCCGCAGCGTCCTCGGGCTGCTCCCCGCCGGCGCCACCACCGGGGGCGCCGTGCGGGTCGGCGGCGACGACGTCCTCACCATGACGCCCGAGCAGTTGCGCCGCCTGCGCACCGGCACCGCCGCGATGATCTTCCAGGACCCCAGGGCCGCCATCAACCCGCTGCGCCGCCTCGGGGACTTCCTCACCGAGAGCGTGCGCCTCAACGGCGGCATGTCCGCCGGGGCCGCGACCGGGCGGGCCGCCGAGATGCTGGACGCGGTCGGCCTCCCCGCCCCGGTCCTGGACCGGTACCCGGGGCAGGTGTCCGGCGGGATGCTCCAGCGGGTCATGATCGCGGCCGCCCTGATGGGCGATCCCGTGCTGATCCTCGCCGACGAGCCCACCACCGCCCTGGACGTCACCTCCCAGGCCGAGGTGGTCGCACTCCTGGGCGACCTCCAGGAACGCTTCGGCACCGGCCTGCTCTTCGTCACCCACGACCTGGGCCTCGCCGCCGCCATCAGCGACCGGGTCTACGTGATGTACGCCGGCCGGATCGTCGAGACCGGCCCCGCCGAGGCCCTGTTCGAACGGCCGCGCCACCCCTACACGATCGCGCTGCTCGCCTCGACACCGCGTCTGGACGCCCCGCCGGGCCGGCTCACCGCGATCGAGGGGCGGCCGCCGGGCCTGCGCGACGAACTGCTCGGCTGCCCCTTCGCACCGCGCTGCCCGCTCGCGACCCCCGAGTGCACCCTGCAGGCACCCGAACTGCTGCCGGTCGAGGGCGCGCCGGACCGCCGCACCGCCTGCCACCACAGCGACCGGACGAGGGAGGGGAGCGCCGATGCGTAGCCCGGACCTCGGGGCCGCCGTCCGTTCGAAGGGAGCGCCGCCGATGCGCAGGACCGTGCTGGAGGCCGTCGGACTGCACCGCGCCTACGGAGGCGTGCAGGCCGTCGACGACGTCTCCTTCACCCTGGCCGAGGGCGGGTCGCTGGGCATCGTCGGCGAGTCCGGCTCCGGCAAGACCACCACCGCGCGGATCGTCGTCGGACTGGAACGGGCGGACTCCGGCCGGGTCCTGGTCCACCGGCGGGACCGGACCGGGCACCGGCGCGGCCGGGTCCACCGGCTCGCCCGGGCCCGCGAGGTCCAGATGGTCTTCCAGGACCCGTTCCTGTCCCTCGACCCGCGCATCGCGGTCGGCGCCGTGCTGCGCGAGACCCTCCGGCTGCACTTCCCCGACGCGGACCACCCCCGCCGGATCGCCGAACTCCTGGAGCAGGTCGGCCTCGGCGAACGGGAGGCCGAGGCGCTGCCCCGGCAGCTCTCCGGCGGCCAGCGCCAGCGCGTGGCGATCGCCCGGGCACTGGCGGTCGAGCCGGCGGTCCTCGTCCTCGACGAGGCGGTGGCGGCCCTCGACGTCTCCGTCCAGGCCCAGATCCTCAACCTGCTCGCCGACATCCGCGAACAGACCGGCATCGGCTACCTGTTCATCACCCACGACCTCGGTGTCGTGCGGTGCGTCACCGACGACGTCATCGTGATGAGGCACGGGCGGATCGTGGAGTCCGGCCCGACCGCCGAGGTGCTCGCCCGGCCCGGCCACCCGTACACCCGGCTGCTGCTGGACTCCGTGCCCGGCCCGGGCTGGGACCCGCGGTCCATCGCCGCCGCCCGCCGCGCGCTGTCGGAGGAGCCGTAGCGGCGGCCCCGTACCCGGGCCCGGACCGCCGACGCCCCCACGGCGGCGGTCCGGGCCCGTCTCCCGGTGGACCCGTGCCGATTCCCCCGATCGGCGGCGCGCGGGCTCACCGGCGCGCCCCCAGTGCGCCTCTACTGTCGGATATCGCCCGTTTCGGGGTGCATCCGGATGAACGAGGGGACCTGCCGTGAGCGAACCCGCCCTGTCCCGCCGGGCCGTGCTGCGCTCGGGAGCGGTCACCGCCGCGCTCGCGCTGCTGGAGGGCTGCAGCTCCGACACGGCGCCGTCGGCCGGTACGGAAGCATCCCCGACCGGCGGCGCCCCGAGCCCGGCGGCCGGGCCCGCCACCACGGCCCAGGCCGGGTACGCCATGCCGGCCGAGTGGCGCCCCCACACCCGGACCTTCATGGCCTGGCCGGCCCTCGAAGAGGTGTGGGGCGACCAACTGCCCGCCGTCCGCGGGGACATCGCGCACATCGCGCAGGCCGTCGCCCGCTTCGAGCCGGTGGTGCTGATGGCCCGCCCCGACCAGAGCGCCGGGGCCCGGCAGCTGTGCGGTTCCAGCGTGGAGGTGATCGACCTCCCGGTGGACGACCTGTGGGCCCGCGACACCGGCCCGACCTTCGTCACCGGCCCGGCCGGACTCGCCGGCGTCGACCTCGACTTCAACGGCTGGGGCGACAAGCAGACCCACGCCGAGGACAGCCAGGTCGCCCGCAGGCTCCTGGAGCGCTACGGGATCCGACGCGTCCAGGCACCGGTCACCGGGGAGGGCGGCGGGATCGAGGTCGACGGCGAGGGCACCCTGATGGCCACCGAGAGCTCCTGGGTCAACGAGAACCGCAACCCGGGGAAGAGCCGCGACCGGATCGAGGCCGCCTTCAAGGAGCTGTTCGGCGTCCGGAAGGTCATCTGGTTCGCCGGGGTGGCCGGGCAGGACATCACGGACTGCCACATCGACGCGCTGGCCCGGTTCGCCGAACCCGGCGTGGTGGTGATCCACCGCCCCGGGCCGGACACTCCGCCGGACATCTGGTCCCAGGCCTCCGACCAGGCGCTGGAGGTGCTCCGCGGCACCACCGACGCCATGGGCCGCCCGCTGCGGATCGTGGACCTCGTCGAACCCGACCTCAGCGGCGTACCGGACCCGGGGAAGGACTTCCTGGCCACCTACCTCAACTACTACGTCGTCAACGGAGCGGTCATCATGCCGCGGTTCGGGGACAGGGCGTCCGACGACCGGGCGGCCGGCATCCTGGCCGACCTCCACCCCGGGCGCGAGATCGTGCCGGTGGGCATCGACGCGGTCGCCGCCGGCGGCGGGGGCATCCACTGCTCCACCCAGCAGCAGCCCGAGGCCGCCGGGAGCCCCGCGAGCCCGTGACCTCGGGATGTCATGACGCCGTTGTGCGGGGCGGCGCGCGCGGCGGTCGGCGGTCGGCGGTCAGCGCCCGGCGGCTCCCGCCGCTCCGGCTGCTCCGGCCGCTCCGGCCGCGAGCCCGAGGACGAGCGCCCGCACCACCGATGCGGGGTCGACGGCCGCGCCGAGCGACTGGAACGCGGCGAGCCCGTCCGTCCCGGCCGCCGCCCGGCGGGCCTGTCCGGGCGCCAACGTCACGGTGATCACCACGATCCCGGTCAACGACTGCTGGATGCGCGACTCCGGGCCGGTCTTCCGCACCGACGGGCGGGGCGGCCTGGACGCGGTCGGCCTCAACTTCAACGGCTGGGGCGGCAACCAGGTCCACGGCAACGACGCGAAGGTCGCCGCGCGGGTCGCCGCGTACGTCGGGGTGCCGTTCACCGCCGCCGGCCTGGTTGGCGAGGGCGGCGCCGTCGAGACCGACGGCGCGGGCACGCTGATGGCCACCCGGAGCAGCATCCTGGTCTCCGACCGCAACCCGGGCATGACGCAGACGCAGGCCGAGAACGCGATGAAGGCCGCGTTCGGCGCCACCAAGGTCATCTGGTTCAACGGGGTCGCCGGGCAGGACATCACCGGCGACCACGTCGACGCGACCTCGCGCTTCCTCGCCCCGGGCAAGGGACTGGTCCAGCAGCCGAACGCCACCGACGACCCGTCGGACGTCTGGACCAAGGACGAGATCAACCAGTACAACGTGCTGTCCTCGGCGACCGACGCCCGCGGCGTCCGCATCCAGGCCACCAAGCTCGGCGGCCCCGACTACTACCGGATCCGGCAGAGCGACCCGGCGTTCGTCGGCTCCTACGCCAACTACTACGTCTGCAACGGCGCGGTGATCGCCGCCCAGTTCGGGGACTCCCGGGCCGACGCCGCGGCGAAGGCGAAGCTGCAGTCGCTCTTCCCGGGCCGCGTGGTCGAGCAGCTGAACATCGACTACCTCGGCCTCGGCGGGGGCGGCATCCACTGCGTCACCCAGCAGCAGCCGGTTCCCTGACCCGGCCGCGGCAGGCCGCAGGCCCGGGGGAGCGGGGGCTCCGTCCGGGCCTGCGGCGGCTTCCGGCCGGGTCCGGCCGGGGGCATGCGGGGGCAGCCGGGCTCAGGCCGCCGAGTACCAGACCTGGGCGCCGGTGCCGTTGCAGGTCCACAGGTTCAGCGGGACGCCCTGCACGGCGGTGGACCCCGGGTCGTCCAGGCACTTCCCGTACCCGGGGTTCAGCAGGTGGCCGGTCGGGGACAGCAGCCACTGCTGCGTCGCCGACCCCGAGCACGGGGCGAGCCGGACCAGGCTGCCGGCGGTGCCCTCGCTGCCCGCGTCCAGGCAGGCGCCGGTGGACAGGCGCAGCGTGCCGTCCTTGACGAGCTGCCAGTTCTGCGGCGGGGTGGAACCGGCGCTGCAGGTGTGCAGGCTGACCGATTCGGCGCCCTCGACACCGCCGCTCAGGCAGTAGTTGGTCGCCTTGTTGGTGAAGGCGCTCCAGAGCGGCTGCCCGCCGTAGGGGAGGCGCCAGTCCTGCCCGCTCGCGCCGCAGGTCCAGAGGATCAGCTGGGTGCCGTTGGTGGTGGAGGCGGCCGGGTCGGCCAGGCAGAGGCCGGACTGCGGGTTCAGCAGGCCCTTGGCGTTCTGCGTCCACACCTGGGCGCCGGTGCCGTTGCAGGGGTAGAGCTGGATCGGGGTCCCGTTGGTGGTGCCGCCGCCGGTGACGTCGAGGCACTTGCCGAGGGCCCTCACCGTGCCGTCGTTGCCGGCCGTCCAGGTCTGGTTCGGCGTCGTGGCGCAGTCCCAGATGTCCACGGGCATGCTGTAGGTCTCGGGACCGGTCGAGTTGCTCCCGGCGTCGAGGCACTTGCCGGGCAGGCCCGAGGTCACGTTGCCGACCGGGAGGCCGGTGGCGGGCTGGTAGGAGAAGGAGGTGGTGGCCAGTCCGGCGCCGCCCTCCCAGATCTCGAAGCCCGCCTGGACCGAGCAGAGCCGGCCGTCCGCGGGGACGAACCCGCGGACCACGGCGTCGTTGGTGACCGTGCGCAGGTTCAGGGCGTAGACGGAGTCGGTCGGGTTCGTCATCAGGTAGGTGATGACCTGCTTGCCGTTGCCCGGGTTCTGGTACTGGTGGACCTGGTAGGACCGGCCGCCGAGGGTGGCCGGCCGGGCGGCGGCACCCAGCGGGACCGGCCCGCCCTTCCGGTTGAGCCAGATCATCAGCTCGTGCGAGGTCGTCGGGCCGCACTCCTCGCCCGCGTTCGCGTACCAGAGGTCGTACGCCGTGTTGTACTGCCCCGCCACGCCGGAGGTGGTCCGCCAGCCGGTCAGGGTGTCGCCCATGGTGGCCACCGGGGTGGGCAGTTCGCCGGGGCGCGGCACGTACTCGATGCGCGTGTACGCGCCCGGTGCCCCGGGCTGGGTGTTGGTGCTCTTGGTGAGGTCGCTGCGGGTGACGGTGAAGTCGGCCCCGCCGTCACTCGTCATGCAGACCTCGGCCGACGAGTTCCACTCGTCCGGCATGATCCGGTACCGGCCGCCGCCGACGACCGCCGAGCCGAACTTCCCGTTGACGGAGGAGCACAGCGACACCGCCGGGTCGGCCTGCGCCGCCGCGGCCAGGCCGCCCTGCAGTCCGCCGACCAGTGCGAGGGTCACGAGGACGGCCCTTGCGCGCCGCCGGAGCGCGCGGCCGCCGGGCCGTTCGGCATGGTGATGAATCCTCAAGTCCTGTTCCCCCTGTGAGAGACGGGTGTGTCCCGACGGGATCAGACTGTAGTGCGGACCGTCCGGCCCGGGCCCCCGGGCGTCCGGCCCCGGCCCCCGGTCATCCGCCCGGGTGCCCCTCGAACCGTCCGAGGGCCGTCAGGGCGCGCTGCAGGCAGACCTCGGTACCGGCGGTCGCGTCGACGGCCAGGCCGGGCTCGTCCGGCTGCAGCGGCTGCAGCTCGGCGAACTGGGAGTCGAGGAGCGCGAGCGGCATGAAGTGCCCGGGGCGGTGCGAGATCCGGGCGGCGGCGGTGGCGCGGTCCAGGACGAGGTGGAGGAACCAGACCGGACCGGCCGCCCGAATGGTGTCCCGGTACTCCCGTTTGAGGGCGGAACAGGAGACGACGGCGCCCTGCCCCGTGCGGGAGGCCTCGCGGACGACGGCGGCGACGGCGCGCAGCCACGGGGCGCGGTCCGCGTCGTCCAGGGGGTGCCCGGCGGTCATCCGGGCGATGTTCTCCGGCGGGTGGAGGTCGTCGCCCTCCGTGAAGGGCACGCCCCGGCGGCGGGCGAGCAGCCGCCCGACGGTGCTCTTCCCGGACGCCGACACACCCATGACCACCACGGTCGCGGGTGCCTGTACGGAGGTCTCCACCGTGCTCCTCGGGTCGCTCCTCGCACCGGGTGGGATCGGCCGCCCCGGAGGGAATCCTGCGACCCGCCCCGGCCGCCGGGCGGCCCACGACGCCGTCCGGCCGGTCGCGCCCACCCGGATGGCCCTGGGGCAAGTCGTGCGGGGATTGCCGGACGGGCCCGGCACTGGTGGGATCCGTCCATGAGCCTTCCACGGTCCGACGCGTCGCCCGGTGGCCCTGCGGCCAGGGTCCTCCTCCCGTATCCCCCCGAGTCCTTCGGCGGTCTCCCGCCGGGACCGGGACCGGGACCGGGAGCGGGGCCGGCGCCGGTGCCGGTGGCGGTGTGGGACGGCGCGGGGGAGGCGCCGGCCGAGCAGGCGCTCCGGGAGGTCGAGTTCGTCGTCCTCCCCTACCTGCGGGCCTCGGCGGCCCTGCCGCTGCTGGACCGGATGCCGCGGCTGCGGGTGGTGCAGAGCCTGTCGGCGGGCGTCGACGACCTGCTGCCGCACCTGCCGGACGGGGTGACGCTCTGCAACGCGCGGGGCGTGCACGACGCGAGCACCGCCGAACTCGCGGTCACGCTCGCGCTGGCCGCCCTGCGCGGCATCCCGGGCTTCGTCCGCGCGCAGGACACCGGGACGTGGCGCGGCGGGGCGTTCGCCTCGCTCGCCGACCGCACCGTCCTGGTGGTCGGCCACGGCTCGATCGGGTCGGCCGTCGAGGAGCGCCTCGTCCCCTTCGAATGCCGGGTCCTGCGGGTGGCCCGCACCGCCCGGCAGGCCGCCCGGGGGCCCGTGCACGCCCTCGCGGACCTGCCGCGGCTGCTGCCGCAGGCCGACGTCGTGGTGCTGACCGTCCCCCTCACCGCGCGGACCCGGGGGCTGGTCGACGCGGGCTTCCTGGCGTCGATGAAGGACGGCGCCCTGCTGGTCAACGTGGCGCGCGGGCCGGTCGTCGACACCGGTGCCCTGCTGGCGGAGCTGCGCGGCGGCCGGCTGGCCGCGGCGCTCGACGTCACGGACCCCGAGCCGCTGCCCGCCGGGCACCCCCTGTGGAACGCCCCCAACACGCTGATCACCCCGCACGTCGGCGGCAACACCTCGGCGTTCCTCCCGCGCGCCCTGCGCCTGGTCCGCGCCCAGCTGGCGCGCTTCCTCGCGGGGGAGCCGCTGGAGAACGTGGTGGCCGGGCCCGGCAGCTGAGCCCGGTCCGACCCCGGCCGGGCCCGCCCCGGCCCGGCCGGAGCGCTGCTCCGCCGGAGGGACATCACCGGGGGCGCTGCGCGCCGCTCCCGCCCTCCCGGGCCCCCGCGGGGATCGTTGTCCCTCGGTAGCGCTGGTGGCGAGGACGGGAGACAGCAGTGACCTCACCTGTGGACGAGCGGCGGCCGGTGGTGCAGTCGCTCCTGCTGCGCGGTCAGAAGGCGCTGGTGACCGGCGCGAACTCCGGCATCGGCAAGGCCACCGCGATCGGCCTGGGCCGCGCGGGCGCCGACGTGGTCGTCAACTACGTCGCCGGCCGGGACGCGGCGGAGGCGGTGGCCGAGGAGATCAGGTCCTTCGGGGTGAAGGCCTACACGCACGAGGCGGACGTCTCCGACGAGGACCAGGTCGTCGCGATGGTCGGCCGGATGGTCGAGGAGTTCGGCACGATCGACGTCATGGTGGCCAACGCGGGCCTCCAGCGCGACGCCGCCAGCACGGAGATGACCCTCGCCGCCTGGAACAAGGTGCTGGAGGTCAACCTCACCGGCCAGTTCCTGTGCGCCCGGGAGGCGGCCAAGGAGTTCGTCCGCCGGGGCGTCGTCCCCGAGGTGTCCCGCTCCGCCGGGAAGATCGTCTGCATGAGCTCGGTCCACCAGATCATCCCCTGGGCGGGCCACGTGAACTACGCCGCCTCCAAGGGCGGGGTCCTGATGCTGATGCAGACCCTCGCCCAGGAACTCGCCCCGCAGCGCATCAGGGTGAACGCCGTCGCGCCGGGCGCCATCCGCACGCCCATCAACCGCAGCGCCTGGGAGACCCCCGACGCCGAGGCCGACCTGCTGCGGCTGATCCCCTACCGCCGCGTCGGCGACCCCGAGGACATCGCCAACGCGGTGACCGTCCTGGCCTCCGACCTGCTGGACTACGTCGTCGGCGCCACCCTGTACGTCGACGGCGGCATGACCCTCTTCCCCGGCTTCGCCACCGGAGGCTGACCCGACGGTGGACACCGCGCTGCACATCCTCGCGAGCACTCCGGCGCAACTGCTCCCCGCCCGGGAGCTGATGGCGTTCACGCTGGCCTCCCACATCCTGCTGGTGCCGATGGGAGTGGCGCTGCCGTTCATCACCCTGGTCATGCACCACCGGGGGCTGCGCAAGGGCGATCCGGACGCCCTGCTGCTGGCCCGCCGGTGGTCCGCCGTGATGGCGGTCCAGTTCGCCGTCGGAGTCGTCACCGGCACCGTGCTGTCGTTCGAGTTCGGCCTGCTGTGGCCGGGCATGATGGGCCGCTGGGGGGACGTGTTCGGCCTCGGGTTCGGGGTGGAGGCGTGGGCGTTCTTCCTGGAGGCGATCCTCATCGCGGTCTACCTCTACGGCTGGCGCCGGCTGAAGCCGTGGACCCACTTCTGGCTCGCCGTGCCGCTGCCGGCCGCGGCGCTGCTCGGCGCGTTCGGGATCATCGCCGCCAACTCGTGGATGAACACCCCGCAGGGCTTCACCCTCGACGCCTCCGGCGCACCGGTGGGCGTCTCCGTCCGGCAGGCGATCTTCACGCCGATGTTCGGCCCGCAGTACTGGCACTTCGTCGTGGCGATGTTCCTGACGGCCGGCTACGTGGTGGCCGGCGTCTACGCGGTGGGGTGGCTGCGCGGCCGGCGCGACCGCTACCACCGCCTCGGATTCACCGTGCCGTTCACCGTCGCCGCGATCCTGACCCCCCTGCAGTTCCTCCTCGGCGACAACATCGCGCGCCAGGTCTTCCAGAAGCAGCCCGTCAAGTTCGCCGCCACCGAACTGGTCTGGAACACCGGCACGCACGTGCCGGAGTACCTGTTCGGGCGCCTGCAGGCCGACGGCACCGTCAAGGGCGGCCTGAAGATCCCCCAACTCGACTCCATCCTGGCCGGGTTCAGCCCCGACACCGAGGTCGCCGGGCTCACCTCGGTGCCCGCCGCCGACCGGCCCACCCCCACCCAGGCCACCATCGCCCACTGGGCCTTCGACATCATGGCGACCATCGGCAGCCTGCTGATCCTGCTCGCGCTCTGGTACGCGTGGTGCTGGCTGCGCCGCCGCGACCTCCCCCGGTCGCGGTGGTTCTTCCGGTGCGCCGCGATCGCCGGCGCGGCCAGCCTGCTGACCGTCGAGTGCGGCTGGATCACCACCGAGGTGGGCCGGCAGCCCTGGATCGTCTACGACAACATGCGGGTCTCCGAAGCGGTCACCCCGACCGGCGCCGGCGCGCTCTGGGCCATGTTCGGCGTCGTCGTGACGGTCTACGTCCTCGTCTTCGGCTCCTTCCTCGCCGTGCTCCTGGCCATGCGCACCCGCTGGCGGAACGCCGACACCGGTGCCGCGGGCGCGCCCGCCGAGGGGCCGGAGACCGACACCCCGTACGGGCCGCGCCCGGAGCCCGCCACCACCGGACCGCGCCCGCCGGCCCCGCCGGGCGGGCCGCCGGCCGGACCGGGGCCCGCGCCGGGAGACACCGGATGACGGCCGACATCGTCGCCTGGGTCCTGCTGGTGGCGGTCGCCGCGTACACCTGCGGCGGCGGCGTCGACTACGGCGCCGGGTTCTGGGACCTGCTGGCCGGCGGCGCCGAGCGGGGGAAGCGGCCGCGGTGGCTGGTCGACCACGCGATGGCGCCGGTCTGGGAGGTCAACAACGTCTGGCTGATCTTCGTCCTGGTGCTCATGTGGACCGGGTTCCCGGTCTTCTTCCAGACGGTGTTCACCGCGCTGTGGCTCCCGCTGGCGCTCGCGGCCGTCGGCATGGTCCTGCGCGGAGCCGGGTTCGCCCTGCGCAAGCCCACCCGGCGGCTCGCCCGGCGCCGGGTCTACGGCGCTGTCTTCGCCGTCTCCTCGCTCCTCACGCCGTTCTTCCTGGGGGCCGCGGTCGGCGGCGTCGCCTCCGGGCGGGTCGCCCCCGGCACCACCGCGTCGGCCGACGTCTGGACCAGCACCACCTCCGTGCTCGGCGGCCTGTTCGGCGTCGTCACGGCCGCCTTCCTCGGCGCGGTGTTCCTCACCGCGGACGCCCGCCGGTTCGGCGCGGAGGACCTGGTCGGCTACTTCCGGCTGCGCTCGTGGGCGGCGGCCGGAGCCCTCGTCGCGCTCGGCGTGACCGGCCTGGCCCTCACCGCGGACGACGCCCCGTACGTCCACCACGGGCTCACCCACGGGGCGGGCCTGGCCCTCGTCGTGGCCGCCGCGGTGGCCGCGGTCGCTACCGGGCTGCTGGTCGGGACGGCGGTCACCGGGTACGCGCGGTACACCGGGGTGGCCGCCGTGGCCCTGGCGGTCGGCGCGTGGGGCCTCGCCCAGCGGCCGTACCTCGTCCCCACCTCGCTGACGGTCCAGCAGGGCGCCGGGGCCGAGGCGCCGCTCCGGTGGATGCTCCTGGTCGCCCTCGTCGCGCTCGTCCTGATCGGTCCGGCGCTGGTCGTGCTGTACCGCCTGGACACGCACGGGGTGCTGGAACCGCTGAGCGAGGAGGACGTCGAGAAGTGAGCACGCGCTCGGGGCGCTCGGGTCCCCGGGCGCGCTGGTCTCTCGGGGTGCTCGGGTCTCTCTCGGGTCGCTAGGGGTGCTCGGGTCGCTAGGGGCCTTCGGGGGCCGGGCCCGTACCGGCGGTCCGGGCGGGTCGGTGGAGCCGGAGCAGGGAACGCGACAGGACACCTTCAGGAGGCGGACAGTGACGGCCGATCAGGTGTTCCTCGGCGTCGGGCTGATCCTGGTGCTGGCGGTCGGCTGCCAGCTGCTGGCGGGCCTGCTGCGGGTGCCCGCGCTCCTGCTGCTGCTCCCGGCCGGATTCACCGCCGGCGCCCTCACGGACGACGTCGACCCCGAGCTGCTCCTCGGGCCCGCCTTCTCCCCGCTGGTCTCCCTGGCCGTGGCGGTGATCCTCTACGGCGCCGGCCTCGAACTCGACCTGGGCCGGCTGCGCGGGCACACCCGGCGCGTCGTGGTCAGGCTGATCTGCCTAGGCACCGTCCTCACCGGCGTCTCCGCGGCCCTGTTCGCCGTGCCGGTGCTGGACATGTCGGCCTCCGCGGCGATCATGCTCGGAGCCATCCTCGTGGTCTCGGGGCCGACGGTCGTCGGACCGCTGCTCAACTTCGTCCGCCCGACCGAGCGGCTGCAGCGGATCCTCGTCTGGGAGGGCTCCCTCATCGACCCGGTCGGCGGCATCCTCGGCGCGGTCGTCTTCCACGCCGTCATCGTGTCCGGCCGGACCGGCCTCGGAACCCAGCTCGCGGCGTTCCTGAGCAGCGTCGCGACCGGCCTCGCGGGCGGCGCGGCGGGCGCCGGACTGCTCTGGCTCCTGCTGCGCCGCGTACGACCGGGCGAGGTGCTCGGCACCACGTCCCAGCTCGCCGCCGTCGTCGGCGTGGCCGCCGCCTGCGACGCGTTCCGCGACGACACCGGGCTGATCGCCGCGGTGGTGATGGGGATGGCGCTCGCCAACCTGCCGGGCCTGGACATGCCGGCCCGCCGGCCCTTCTTCGTCACCCTGACCTCGCTGATCATCGGCGTGCTGTTCGTCTCCATCTCGGCCACCGTCACCCCGGAGTCCCTGCGGCACGTGGTGCTGCCGGCGCTCGCCCTGGTCGGCCTGCTCGTCCTCGTGGTCAGGCCGCTGGTCGCCCTGCTCGCGACGGCCCGCACCGACGTGCCGCGCGGAGAGCGGTGGTTCATCGGGTGGATGGCGCCGCGCGGCATCGTCGCCGCGGCGACGGCCTCGACGTTCTCCGCCACGCTGGTCCAGAAGGGGATCGGCGGCGCCGGCCGGATCCTGCCCGCCACCTTCTTGGTGATCGTCGCCACCGTGACCGTCTACGGCCTGACCGCCTTCCCGGTCGCCGGAAGGCTCGGGGTGCTGCGGCCCGCCCGGTCGCGGCCGCTCCTGGTCGGCGGGGACCCGTGGGCGGTCGACCTCGGGCGGGCGCTGCGCTCGGCCGGCCTCGACGTGCTGATGTGGGCGGGCGCCGAGGCCCAGCGCGCCCGCATCGAGGAGGCGGGCCTGACGCTGGCGCCCGGCGAACTGCTGGCCGCGGCCACCGGCGCCGGCGCGGAACTGGAGGGGATCACCGGGGTCCTGCTGCTCACCGAGGAGGACGACTTCAACGCCCTGGCGCTGATGACCCTCCAGGAGAACGTCGAGGGCGGCGTCCACCGCCTCGCGCCCTCGACCGGCAGCCAGGGCGTCGTCGCCCCCTACGTCGGCGACGAGGCGCTCTTCGGCGCCGGGCTGACCAGGCCGGAGCTGGCCCGCCGGTACGCGGAGGGCGCCCGGATCACCACCCGTCCGGTCACCGAGGGGCTTCCGACCGGCCACGAACTGCTGTTCCTGGTGCGGCCGGACGGGCAGCTCGCGGCGGTCACCGAGGCCGGGGCGCCGGAGCCGGGTGCCGGGGACCTCGCCGTGCTGCTGAGCCCCGCGCCACCGCACCGGCCGCCGGGGTAGTCCCGCCGGGGTAGTCCCGCCCGGGTGGTCCCGCGCGGTGGCGGGTGGCGGGGGTGGTCGGTGGCGGGTGGCCCGGGCGGGCCCCGTGGCGCTCAGGCCAGCCGCTCCGCGATGTGGTCGCCGACCCGCAGGGCGTTGGCGATCGCCGTCAGCGACGGGTTCACCGCACCGATGCTCGGGAAGAAGCTCGTGTCGACGACGTACAGGTTGTCCAGATCGTGCGCCTTGCAGTGCACGTCGAGGGCGGAGGCCGCCGGGTCGGTGCCGAAACGCACGGTGCCGGCCTGGTGGGCGGTGGCGCCGATCGGCATGCCCTTGTGCAGGTAGAGGCTGTGCGGGAGCAGGTGGTGCGGATGCATGCCCAGGTGCCCGAGCAGGCCCTGCAGCCTGTGCCGGAGGCGGGCGAGCCCCTCGGTGTTGTTCTTCTCGTCCAGCGCGAGGTGGATCGCCCCGTCACCGTCCAGCGTGACGCGGTTCCCCGGCTGCGGGAGGTCCTCGCCGCACAGCCAGAAGTCCACCGCGTGGTGGGCGAGCACCTCGAACGGCATGTCCGGCGAGGCGAGTCCGGCCCAGCGCGGGGCCTCCCCCCGGATCTGGTCGGCGTCGGACTTGCCCAGCATCTGGATGCCGCCGAGCGGGTAGTCCCAGTCGTCCGCTCCGAGGTACCAGTCGTTCAGGGCCAGGGTCTTCTGGAACCGGGTGTCGTTCGGCTCCTTCGAGACCGCCATCAGGGCCAGGTTGTTGTGCCGCATGTAGTGCCGGCCGACCGTGTCGGAGCTGTTGGCCAGACCGCGCGGATGCCGGTCGTTCGCCGAACGCAGCAGCAGCGCCGCCGAGTTCACCGCACCGCAGGCCACCACGACCACGTCGCCGCGGAAGGCCGCGGTCGAGCCGTCGTCCAGCTCGGCCACGACGCGCGTCACGCTGCGCCCGGTCGGGTCGGTCTCCAGCGTCCGGACGTCGGCGCCGGTGACCATCTCGACGTTGGGGTGCTCCAGCGCCGGGTCGACGCAGATCACCTGCGCGTCGGCCTTGCCGCCGACCAGGCAGGGGAAGCCGTCGACCCGGTCGCAGCGGATGCACACGCTCCCGTGGGCCGCCCCGCCGTTCCCGTCCTGGGTGAGGTTCACGCCGATGGGCAGGTGGAACGGGTGCAGGCCGCGCTTCTCCAGGTCGTCGCTGAGCTGCTGGATCCTCGGCTCGTGCCGCACCGGCGGGTACGCGTACTGGGCGCTGACCGGGCCCTCGCCCGGGTCCTCGCCGTGCCGGCCGTGCACCAGGTAGAGGTGCTCCGCCTGGGTGTAGTACGGCTCCAGGTCGGCGTAGTCGATCGGCCAGGCGGGTGAGACGCCCCCGTGGTGGCGCAGCTCGCCGAAGTCCTCCGGCCGCAGGCGGAACAGCGCCGCCCCGTAGAACTTGGTGTTACCCCCGACGTAGTAGTTGACCTCCGGCGGGAAGCTGTCGCCGTGTTTGTCGTACCAGAACTCGGGCGCGCGGTACTTGCCGCGGACGAAGACCGCCGTCGACTCCCAGTTGTCCCGTTCCCGGGGCAGGTAGCCGCCCCGTTCCAGGAGCAGGACGCGCCGGCCCGTGGGCGCGAGGCGGTGGGCGAGGGTCCCGCCGCCGGCTCCGGTGCCGATGACGATGACGTCGTAGTGCGCGGTGTCGGCCATGGGCCGTCCCCTTTCCGGGAGGGTCGGGTCAGAGGATCGCGAGGGGGTTGACGGGCGAGCCGGTGGCCGCGGGGAGCCTGAGCGGCGCGATCACGCAGAGGAAGGACCAGCGGTCCTCCTGTTCGCAGAGCGGCACCAGTTCCTCGAACCGGAGGTAGTCCAGGAGCCGGATCCCGAGGGCGCGGACGGCGAGCACGTGCACCGGGAAGCCGACGCCCTCCACCAGGCTCGGGGCGGTGTCCCCGTTGCTGTCGCAGCCGAACGCGGCCACCCGCCGCTCCGCCAGGAACTCCGCCGCGGCGGGGTGCAGGCCGGCCCGGCTGCCGGCGGTGTCCCACGGGCCCAGCTCCAGGCGCCGGCGGCGGTGGCCGACCCGCAGCATCAGGACGTCCCCGGGCCCGACCCGCACGTGCTGGGCGCCCTCGGCGGCGAGCAGGTCGTCGGTGCCGACGTGGTCGCCCGGTTCGAGCCACGGCACCCCGCGCAGCCGCGGGATGTCGAGCAGCACGCCCCGGCCGACGATCCCGTCGCCGTCGAGCCCGACCGAGAGCGCCGGGGCTCCGTCCGCGGTGACGGCGTCCGCCGGGATCCCGCCGTGCAGGGTGCCGTCGTAGACGACGTGGCACAGCGCGTCGAGGTGGCTGTCGGCGTCACCGTGCACGTTCATGGCGAACCGGTCGGTGGCGAAGCGCAGGCCGGTGCTGCCCGCGGCGGCCGCCGGCGGGGCGGTCAGCAGGTGCACGGCCGGGTGCGGGTTGTCCGGGCCCGGCCAGGTCTCCACCGGCGAGGCGAGCGAGACGGTCCGGCCGGAGCGGACCTCGGCCGCGGCGGCGCGGACCGCCTCCGGCGTGACGGCGGCCGCCGCGCCCCGTCCGCCCGGATCGACGGCCCTGGCGCACAGGCTCTCGTACAGGGCCCGGAACGCGTCCGGGTCCATCGCGGCGGAGCGCTCGGCCCCGGTCCGGCCGGTCATCGGGATCCCTGCCCGTCCGTGTCACCCACGCTGCCGGTCCAGCGCCTCGTCCAGGGTGGAGGCGGCCATGACGAGCGCGAGGTGGGTGAACGCCTGGGGGAAGTTGCCCAGTTGCTCGCCGCTGGGGCCCACCTCCTCGGCGAACAGGCCGACGTGGTTGGCGTAGGTGTGCATCTTCTCGAAGGTGTACCGGGCCTGGGCCAGGCGCCCGGCCCGGGCCAGCGCGTCGACGTAGAGGAAGGTGCACAGGCTGAACGTGCCCTCGGAGCCGCGCAGACCGTCGGGCGAGGCGGCCGGGTCGTAGCGGTAGACCAGGCTGTCCGACACCAGGGTCCGGTCCATCGCGTCCAGGGTGGACAGCCAGGTCGGGTCCCGGGGCGCCACGAAGCCCACCCGGGGCATCAGCAGCAGGGAGGCGTCGAGGACGGCGTCGCCGCCGTAGTGCTGGACGAACGCCCGGTCCTTCTCGCTCCAGCCCTGCTCCATGACCTGCTCGAAGACGCGGTCGCGGGCCTTCGTCCAGCGCTCGGTGTCGGCCGGCCGGCGGAAGTCGGAGGCCATCCGCAGGCCGCGGTCGAAGGCGGTCCAGCACATCACCCGGCTGTAGGTGAAGTCCTGGCGGCCCCCGCGGGTCTCCCAGATGCCCTCGTCGGGCCGGTCCCAGGAGTCGGCCAGCCAGTCCAGGGCGCGGGCGCAGGCCTGCCAGCCCCGGTAGTCCGCCTGCAGGGCGATCTGCCGGCTCTGGGACAGGCCGTAGAGCGCCTCGCCGTAGATGTCCAGCTGGAGCTGGTCGGCGGCCGCGTTGCCGACCCGCACCGGGGACGAGCCGCGGTACCCCTCGAAGTGTCCGAGGACCTCCTCCGTCAGGATGGGCTCCCCGTCGACCCGGTACATGATCCGCAGGGCCTCCCCGGCCCCGCGCTCCTGCTCGGCCAGCAGCCGGTTGCGGAGCCAGTGGGTGAACGCGGTCGCCTCCTCGACGAACCCGAGGTCGATCAGGGCGCGGACGGACAGCGAGCCGTCGCGTATCCAGGTGTAGCGGTAGTCCCAGTTGCGTTCGCCGCCGACCTGTTCGGGCAGGCCCATGGTGGCCGCGGCGACCGGCGCGCCGGTGGGCGCGTAGGTGAGCAGCTTCAGGGTGATGGCGGACCGGTTGACCATGTCGGGCCAGCGGCCCCGGTAGCGGGACCTGCGCAGCCAGCCCTGCCAGAAGTCGACGACCTCCCAGAGCTGCCCCATCACCGCGTCGGCGGTCGGCGGCGGGGGCGGGGGGCCGTCGGGTTCGCAGACGGTGAAGACGGCCACCGCGACCCCGCCCGCGTCCAGGGTCACGTCGCCGACGGCGTCCCGGCCGTCCCGGCCGTCGCGTTCCAGCGGGAAGCTGGTCTGCAGGTGCGCGGTGATCCCGGGGGCCCTGAACACCGCCCCGTCCGGTCCGAGGTCCAGTGCGTGGGTGGCGCGGCCGTAGTCGAACCGCGGCCGGCACTCCAGCGAGAACCGCACCGTGCCGCGCACCGTCCGGACGGCGCGGACCAGCACGTGCCGGTCGGTGGCCGTCCCGGAGAGCTGCGGGGGCATCCAGTCCAGCACCTCGCCGACGCCGTCCGGTGACATGAAGCGGGTGACCAGGACGGCCGTGTCCGGGTAGTACAGCTGCTTGCGGGAGACCTCCGGCTGGTCCGGGGCGAGGCGGAACCAGCCGCCGCGGTCGTGGTCGAGCAGGGCGGCGAAGACGCTCGGGGAGTCGAACCGCGGGGCGGCGAACCAGTCGACGACACCCTGTGAGGAGACGAGTGCGGCGGTCTGCAGATCGCCGACCAGGCCGTGTTCGGCGATCGGGGGATAGCGGTCCATGGGCGTCCAATCTCAGGAGTGCCCGATCCGAGGGGGCCCACCCGGGGGACGGGGTCACCCGGGGCGGGTCCCACCCGGCGGCTAGGCCAGGATCTTGGCCTTGGCCTGGGCGTACTCCTCGTCCGTGATGTGGCCCGAGGTGCGGAGCTCGGCGAGCTTTGCCAGCTGGTCGGTGGTGGAGCCCTGGTCGGAGGTGGACGCGGTCTCCCGCACGTACGCGCGGAACCGCTCCTCGTTCTCCTGCGCCCTGCTCAGCTCGCGCTCGCCCATGCCGCGTCCGCGGGCGATGAGGTACACGAAGATGCCGAGGAAGGGCACGAAGACGAGGAAGACGGCCCATCCGGCCTTGGCCCAGCCGCTCAGCGAGTCGTCGCGGAAGAGGTCGCCGATGATCCGGAAGAGCAGCATGAACCAGAGGATCCACAGGAAGAACCAGACCATGGTCCAGAACACGTCCAGCAGCGGGTAGTCGGCCGCCAGGTTCGCCGCGAGATTCATGGCGCTGATCTCCTGTCCCGGAGCGGCCTGGGCCGGCCCGATGCGAGGGTGGGGTTCGAGCCGGGAGCGGTGCCGGTGCCGGGGCGGTGCCGTTGCGGGAGTCCGGGGCCCGGCCCGACGGGCCGGTTCCGGTGGACTCCGCACCGGGCGTCGTCGCCGAGCGCGGCACGGACACGTGCTCGCTCATACCTTCATGCTGCGCGCGGCACCCGGCTCACGCATCCGATCGGCCGTGGCCGGCGCCCGGGTCACGGCCGGTGACGGCCGAAGGCCCCGGTGCGGCAGGGGTCTGCTGCACCGGGGCCTTCGGCCGTGGGGGCCGCCGGGGCGAGGGGCCGGAACGACGGGCCGCCGGAACGAGGGGCCGCCGGAAAAAGGGGCCGGGTGGGTCGGTCGGGCCGGTCGGTCGGGCCGGGAACGCACGACGCCGCTGGACCGGACCCGGTGTGAACCGGGCGGCGCAGCGGCGTAGTCGTGTGGTGCGGGAGGCCTACTTGGTGAGGCCGGCCTTGACGGAGCAGACGGGCCAGGCGCCGGGGCCCTGGGCGGCGAGGACCTTTTCGCCGATGGCGATCTGCTGGGCCTT